>CAZWNR010000090.1:0-10892 GCA_964635665.1 uncultured bacterium
GCTTCTTATTCAGAAAGCCGCCCGCGATCAGGGGCTTGAGATTATCGGCATATTCCATTCGCATCCCGACCATCCGGCGGTGCCCTCAGAGTGTGATCGGCGGCTGGCCTGGCCTGTGTATTCCTACGTGATTGCTTCGGTGCGTGGGGGGCAGGTTGCGGAGATGCAAAGCTGGCGACTCAACGACCACCAGCGGTTTGACCCAGAAAAACTCCAGATTATCCCGCCCTCAGGGCAGTCCTCCACCCAGTACCCCTAGCCCCTTTCCAAGGGCCATTGCTGAGGCATCAGCCTTTATCGAGGCGGCTCCTAGTCTGCCTCGGCAGACTTTTGCTGTAAGGGAGGGAGTGAACTCCCTCCCGGTTGGGGCCGAAGATCCCTGAGGTCAGCGGAGATAAAAATCCCTGGATCCTCTGCCAATAATCCCCTAGTCTTGGCCTAAGCTGAAGAGATGTGCCAAGTCGGTATTACCCCGCACCGTTTTGGCTATCATAGATAGTCTTTGGCTGTCATCCCTTCCCTTTCCGCCCTGGAAACCATGCTCAATCCCAACCTAGACGATATCCAACTCACCAAAGAGGAGTACGAGCGCTACTCCCGACACATCATTCTGCCGGAGGTGGGCCTAGAGGGGCAAAAAAAACTCAAGGCCGCTAGCGTGCTCTGTGTGGGCACGGGCGGGCTAGGGTCGCCCCTGCTGCTGTATTTGGCAGCCGCTGGCATTGGCCGCATCGGCATTGTCGATTTCGATGTGGTGGATCAGTCCAACCTGCATCGCCAAATCATCCACAGCGAATCCTGGGTGGGCAAGCCCAAGATTGAGTCCGCCAAGAATCGCATTCTGGAAATCAATCCCCACTGCCAGATCGACCTCTACGAAACCCGCCTCAGCGCCGAGAACGCCCTCGACATCTTTGCACCCTACGATGTGGTGGTAGATGGCACCGACAACTTCCCAACCCGCTATCTGGTCAACGACGCCTGCGTGCTGCTGAACAAGCCCAACGTCTACGGCTCGATCTTCCGCTTCGAGGGTCAGGCCACGGTGTTCAACTACCAAGATGGCCCCAACTACCGCGATCTCTATCCCGAACCGCCCCCGCCGGGAATGGTGCCCTCCTGCGCTGAGGGCGGCGTGCTGGGGGTGCTGCCCGGCATCATCGGCACCATCCAGGCCAACGAAACCATCAAGGTAATTCTCGGCACAGGCAAAACCCTCAGCGGTCGCCTGCTGCTCTACAACGCCCTGGATATGACCTTCCGGGAATTGAAGCTGCGGCCCAACCCTGTGCGCCCGGTGATCGACAAGCTGATCGACTACGAAATGTTCTGCGGCATTCCCCAGGCCCAGGCCGAGGCGGAAAAGGAGCAGGCGGGTATCCCTGAAATGACCGTCACCGAACTGAAGCAGGTGCTCGATAGCGGGGCCGATAACGTCCTGCTGCTGGATGTACGCAACCCCAACGAGTACGAAATCGCCAATATTCCTGGTGCGGTGCTGGTGCCCCTGCCAGATATCGAAAACGGCGATGGCGTCAGTCAAGTCAAAGACATGCTCAACGGCCATCGGCTGATTGTCCATTGCAAAATGGGCGGACGTTCGGCCAAAGCCCTTGGCATCCTTAAGCAGCACGGCATCGAAGGCACCAACGTCAAGGGCGGCATCCTCGCCTGGAGCAAGGAAGTCGATCCCTCGGTGCCCGAATACTAAGGGTTCTAAATCCTAAAGGCTCCAAAGCCCTAAATGCCAACAACCCTCCAGAGGCACCAGCACTTCTGGAGGGTTTGTTTTAACTGAGAAAGGATCCTGCGTCGGGCGCGGCAACCTCGCCCCTACCGTATTGGGATCATGCAGGCGGCAGGTCTCCTGACCCTTTGACAAATCTGGGTTCTAGTCAGCCTTGTCGGTCAACCAGGTCAATCAGTCCAAGGAATTATTTGGAATTAATTAAATGCCCGGAATTTCAGATAGCTCGCATTTCAATTCTTCTACGGAAAATCGAGTTGAAGCCTGCCATTCTTCTAGGGTAAAGTCGTAGCCGTGGTGTTGGGCAAGTTGCACAAATTGCTCTGGACTGATGCAGGCATTCAGGCGATCCTTTAGGGCAGGATTAGTTTGGGAATCGCGAAAGAGACGTACAACTTGAGCCTGGGACATGGATATTTCCTCAAGATAGTCTGAATTGAGAAGCTGCAATTGGTGAAAATTGCCCGTTGAACACATCAATAAAAAGCAGGCTAGCCGTGAGATAGCCTATTCTTTCTAGGACTATCAACCTATTAAGTTTTAGTGCATGGTTTCGATGCCAGAGCAACCTGCAAAAATTTAGATAGAGCCTACTGTCTTTGGATAGCCCACGTTTGCATGATAAGGAGTTCTTCCATGAAGTGTGGGAAATCGAACAAAGTTTTAATAAATCGGTCAGAGTTCCCTTTGGGCTTCTGTCTATGATGGAAAGGCCCTAGGGATTGTTGAGCCGTGCTGAATCAGTCGCTAATCCAGCCTGTCCTTCGTCGTTATTTGTTGCGCTACCCTGGCCCCATGCGGGTGATGCGTTATCGGCAACTGGCCCGTTGGCGGTGGCTTCAGCCCGTTTTAGAGCAGATTAAGCCGGAGGTGTTGCCCCCTGAAGTGCTGGAGGACGCTCCGATCCCGGAGCCAGTCGATACCGGGCTGCTGTCTTCGCCGGGGCTAATGCCTTGGCCGATCCACTATCCCCAGTATCGCTGTGAGGTGGGGGCACCGCTCAATTGTGCCTTGGCGGCGCGGGCCTTGGCCGACAATCCCCTAGCGACGGTGTGCCCTCGTTGCGGTTTTATGACGACGCTGCCCGTCGGGATGGTGGTGCAGGGGGACGAGGGTCGCTATCAGGTGGGGGCTTGCCTAGGCCAGCGGGGGATTAGCCGCAGCTACCAGGCCGTTCTGCTGGGCGAAGAAACCCCGGTAACCCTGCGGGAATATCTGCTGCCGGAGCGCTACTTTAACCAGCGGGATCAGCAGCATCGTCGGGACATGTTTTTGAACCAGGTGGGGGTAAGCCTGGCCGATGGCCGAGATCAGGATTTGCGGGTGATCTCCCCCCGAGAAGCCCTGGCCCCGCTAGGGGAAACGCGCACCTACCTGGTGTTGCCTGCGGAGGATCAGGCCCCGTCCCTCAACAAACTATTGACCCAGCGGCCACCCTTCTCCTCGGCGGAGGTCTATCGGGTGCTGCGGCAGGTGTTGCAAACCCTAACCGGACTGCACCAGCAGCGCTACGCCCTGTCTCCTGGTCGTTTGCAAACAGGGATTGTTCACGGCAATATTGAGCTTTCCAGTTTGCTGTGGGTGGATCAGGGGGGCGAGGGCTTTGTCTATCTCACGGACTTTGCCCTCTGGGAGGACGCTATTGATCCCCTGGTGATCGAGGCCCGCCATCCCACGCCCCAGGAGGATTTGCAGGCCCTCGGACGGGTAGCCTTCTACCTACTGACGGGCCGCGCCACCGATGCCACGGGTCAGCGCCTCAATCCCAGACGAGATCAGCACTGGCCCGATACCGTGTATCCGCCCCTGAAGACCTTCATTCGTCAACTGCTGAGCCTAGAGGCTCCCTTTACCCAAGCCCAAGCTGCCTACCAAGCCCTGTTGCGTTTGCCGCCGGAACCCGTGGTTAACCAGCTTGCTCCCCCCAGCGTGGCTGATCGCCGTCGGTCTCGCTGGAAAACGGCGCTGACCATGTTCCTGGCCCTAGGGGCGGTGGCCCTGGCTAGCTACCTGATCTTGAAAGGGCTAAAACCCAAACCCCAGGTCGCCCAGGCTACGCCGCCCACCTGCTGCTTCGATGCGGTGGCCGCCGTGCCCGAAGGCAACTTTGTCTATACGGCCCTAGCGGGGGATGTGTGGGAGGATCTGCTGCGCTGGCAACCCCAGGATGGCGTTACCCTGCCCTGGGCGGAACAGTTGGCCCAGGGCCAGCCCAAGCTGGGGTTGATCTATCGCCCCACCCCGTCCGTCGCAGCGGCCCTGGAGGTGGTGCAAACCCGCCAGGCGGCCTTTGCCATTGTGCCCCTGCTTCAGCCCCTCCCCCCCGATTTGGCGGCTCAGCCTATCGCCTACGATGGCCTTGCCGTGGTGGTGGCCTTCAGCTATCGAGGCCGTACCCAGGGCCTCCCCGACACCCTAAACGGCATCCTAACCCTCGCCCAGGTGCAGGATCTCTACCAGGGGGAAACCCAATTTTGGGGCCAAATTCAGCCCGGACTGAATCTGCCCTTGGCCCTCTACGTCAACCCCAGCCCCACCACCCTGGCCGCCGTTGACCACTTCATCTTTCCCGATGATGCCCCCAGTGGTGCGGCTCCCAGTGGTGCGGCCCCCGTGGGTCTGCCCCCCATCCCCATGCTGCGCCGCATCATCAACGACTTTGAAACCGCTGGCATCGGCAGCGTTGGCCTCACGCCCCTCAGTTCTATTGGTGGCCAATGCTCGGTCTATCCCCTTGCTCTGGGGCCATCGCGGCGGCGGGCGGTGCAACCCCTGCGCAATGCCTCTGGCCAACCCATCCACCCCGAGGTGGATCTGTGCCGCACCAAGGGCGTCTACCAGATCGACCCGGCGGTGCTGACCCAGTCCGACTATCCCCTGGCTTACCCCGTGGCGGTGGTCTATCGCCGCGATAACCGCCTGCCCCCCATTGGATCTAAATTCGCCGAACTGATGCTCACCGAGGAAGGCCAAGACTACCTGCGCCAGGTTCACCTCAGCCCCGCCCAATCGTCGCCCAAACCATCGCGGCCCTGACCGCTAACCCAAACCAAGCTCTACTGGGCCTACCCATGGGCGGTGCTGGCTGGGGTAGCCGTTTTGACGGTCGAGGGATTCGGGTTCATGGCGCTGAGGGCTTGGTCAATGCGCTGGGTGACATCCTCTAGGTGGGCGCGGCTGAGGCTATCGAGGCGGGCGGCGTGGTGTCGATGGTAGGTTTGCAGGGCCGTTTGAATCTGACGAAGCTGGTGACGGGCCATTAGGCGGGCATCGGCGGGGGCGGCGTGGGTGGTTTCCTGGGCCAGCCAGTCTAGGACGGTGCTGGGGGCGCTGGTGGCGGGGGCTAGAAACTGGGTGAGCAGATCGAGGTGGAACCGTTGCAGCCCTCGGCGCAGGCTGGAGGCGGGTAGCGGGTCGGCGGGGGCCATCCATTCTCCCCAAATCGCCTGGGTGAGTCGATCAAAGAGTTCCGTGAGGCTGAGGTGATCGCCGCTGGTATGGAGATCAGCACTGCTCAAACGGGATAGCCGATCTCCGTAGAGCAGGTCGCTGAGGGCAATGGCCTGCATGGTCAAAACTCGGTCGGAGAGGGGGTAGTCTAGGGGAAAAAACGTGGGTTCTTGGCCCTGGTGCCACCAGCGGTCGGGGGCCAGCAGGCGTACCAGATCGGGGGAGATCTGCACCGCATCGGCGGCAAACAGGGACTGGCTTAAGATCTCCAGGGCGCGGCGCTGGTCGGTGGCGGCGATGGGCTGGAAGGGGGGCTGCCCCCGCGAACTCCAGGGGTCGGTGCGCAGGAACCGCTGCCCACCAATGTAGTTGGCCATCACCAGGGCCTGACTGAGGTAGTGGTTGAAGACCAAATCCACCCGCTGACGCAGCAGACCGTAGCTCTCACCGGGGTTGAGGGAAAACCAGTCTAGATTGTTCCAAATGCTTTGGGCCAGGGCCATCTGTCCGGCGGCATAGCCAAGGGGGTCGTGGCTCCAGTCCCAGGGGTTGGCTTTGGGATCCAGCACGTCAAAGATATCTTCGTCGGGGGCGTAGGCCAGTTGGGGGTCGCTGGCCAGGTCGGCTATAGCCTGAAGTTCTCGCTGGGCAGCGATGGGGTTGCTGGTGGGGCGATAGCCGTACTCGATGGCCCACCGATCATAGGCCCCAAGCTGATTGGGGAAAAAGTCGCCCTGGGGGGATCCGGGCGGCGCAAGATTGGGGGGCAGGTAGTCCATAATCGAGGTGATCATGCCCTGGGTGCGGGTCATTTCCGGGTCGTGGAGTTCCTCAGGAGAACGCAGGACGCTGCCCACAAAGTTGTGGCGCAACCCCAGCACATGGCCCACCTCATGGGCGGTTAGGTTTCGCAAAAAGCTTTGCACATAGGCCTCTTGGCTGGCTCGATTGGCCAGGGGGGTGCCTAGGGTGTTGAGGGCAAGCTGACCAAAGGCGATTTGGCTCAGTCCGGCCAGCCCTGCACAAAAATCTGCCCCATCGGCCATGGCCCCGGCGGCGGTGGGGGCCGCTAGGGTGGCGAATAGGCGCAGGTTGGCCGGGGCGGTAGCGAGGGCACCCTCCCGTCGCAGGGCAGAACGCAACAGCCCAGACTGGCAGAGGGGGGCCAGGGCGATGGCCTCGGGGTTCGCCGCTGGGCCGAGGGTTTGATATTGCTGGGTGGCATAGCTGATGGCGCTGGCATCAAGGATCACATCCGCATCCAGAATTTCCCCGGTGAGGGGATTCACCCGCGATGGCCCGATGCCCAGCAGGCTAGACTGAAACGAATCCGACCAGCGAATGACGTTGTAGCGCACGTCTGCCGGATCCCAGGGGACATTGTCCGGCATCTGCTCCACCTGGATGGCCCGCAGAAACCCCGCCTGCTCGAAGGCCGCATTCCACCATTCCACCCCCTCCCGAATGGCAGATCGGTATTCCTGGGGAATGGTATTTTCGAGCCAAAACATGATGGGCTGTTTGGGGGGCGACAGGGCCGCCGTGGGGTCTTGCTTTTCTAGGTGCCAGCGATGGATGTATCGCACCACAGGATCCGGGGAACGGCGACGCTCGGCGGTGCGGTAGGCGGTGATGAAATAGCCCACCCGCTGATCCGCCGGACGGGGTTGAAAGCTGGGATGGTTGGGCAGGGCCGAAAGGCTATGGCGTACCCGCAGGCTAAACCCCCGCTGATCGGGCAGGCTGCTGAGCCCCTCCCCGAAGGGATCCGCCGCACTCGTACCCCCACTCAGCCCCAGCACCACCTCCATTTCTACGTTTTCAGGAAAGACCTGGGCCTGACCGAGGTAGGACAAATCGTCATTAACGCCATAGTGATTGGCAATCCACGGAAAGGTGGCCAGCACATTGGCCGGATCCTCGGCAATCAAAAACTCAGAGAGGTCAATCAGCATTTCGCCGCTGTCGGGGTGGCGGCTGAGGATGGGCAGGGCAAACAGTACCGAATCGCTGAAGGAATCCGCTAGAGTCTGGCGATCACGGGGTTGGCCTAGTTCGTCCCGAAAAAAGAAATTGGGCACCACCACTTGCAAACGGTCGTTGGGCGCGGCCCGAAACTGAATCGGCAGACCGTCATTCACGGGCATCCCCCGCAGCAGTCCGGCCTCCCCTACCCCAGAGGCCAGGGTGGTGATGAGCAGCAGATTTTGGTTGAGTTGGTCGGGGCGCAACCCCAGCAAGGTGCGGTTGGTGCGGGGCTGGTGATACAGATTAAATAGCCCCGTTGTTACCGTAAAATCGCGGGTTACCTCCGCAAAGGGCTTGAGGCCACCGCCCACCGTTGCCGCCTTGCCCCAGGTGGCCATGGCGGGCTGGGCCAGGGTTAGAACCCCGGAAATCGGCACCGTAGCCGTTTGGAACAGCAAGCTCACCAGTAGGCCACAGAGGAGAATTAGCCCCAGTCGAATGTAGCGTCTGATCAACACAACCCCTCAGCTTTTGGGTAACAGGCCAGGCTCGGCCATCCTTCTTCAGAGGCGGAACGAAGCCCTGCCTCCATGGCGGGAACCCTCATTTTGCCTTACTTTAACGCCTTTCCCCAAAGTTGTAAGGAGGAGTGAAATGATCAGTAGAGGTGAATCATCAATGGTGCAGCCCCATCGCTAGGAGGGGTAGAAGGGTGAGGGCAACCCCTAGGGCGACTGTTCCTAGCGGGGGCACGTCTCCACTGGGAACGGGTTGTAGGAGGGCATCCACGCGCTGTTCTAGACGATCCATCTCGCTGGGGTCACTAAAGCTGACCATAATGGGAGCCATGGCCGCGTTACCCAGGGCCGTTTGGCGAGAAATCTTAATTAAAAGCTCCGCCACGGCAAGGGGCTGGGCCTGTTGGGCCGCCCAGCGATCCGCCCGAATTTCCCGCAGCAGCAGCAGTTCTTGCCAAAGGGCTTGGGTGCAAGGCAGCCAGCCTGTCAGCCGCCGCATCAAACCCAGCAGCCAAAAAAACAGCGGATCTCGATAATGGGCATGGGCCTGCTCATGGGCCAAAACCATAGCCTGTTCCTCGCTGGAAAGCTGATCGAGCCAACCGCGACTGACGATGAGGGCGGACCGCCAAAACCCCACTTGGGCAGCAAGGGGCATCGTCGCATCTACGAGGCGGGCTGGGCGGCCCTGAGGCAACTGAATCAGGGGATATTGTCGCCACCGCCAGGTTGTCCAGCTCGCCTGGAATACCCCATACAGCCCCACCATCAGGCTGCTGACCAGCACTAGTTGACTAATGCGACAGCCCATTGGCCCCACGGTCCAGCCCAGCATGGTGCCATGGTGCCCCATCCCCAGAATGGCGATGGTTGCGGAGAACAATCCAAGCCCTGGGCAACATAGGGCCAGCACCGCCCACCACCACCGCTGCGACCAAGTCCCTAACCCTGGTTGCCACCGCCAGCGTACCGCTAGCGCCACCACTATCGTTAAAAGCAGAAGTCCTAGGTGCATGGTTAGTCATCCTCCTGGGCGGCGCGGATATCCCGCAGACGACGGGCAATGGCTTCCAAACGATCTAGGGCAGTGGCGTCTAGGCTATCGGCAAAGGCCGCAACTAGGTCTGGATTGCTGATGGCTAAGAATTCTTCAAGCTGTCGGTGGGATTGCAGCATCCTAGCCTCCTGCTGACTCACCTGGGGATGCCAAACATAGCCCCTGCGGCCTTTACCCAGGCTGGCCAGGGGGATCGGCTCTCGGCGCACCCAACCTTTTTTGGCGAGGCGCTGCAACACCGTCGTTACCGTGGCCTGACTGAGATCGCGATCTAGATCTGTCAAAATCTCTTCGAGAATGTCCTTTACCGTGGCGGCCCCCCGCTGCCATAGGATGGCCAAAATCTCCTGTTCTAGGGGGCCAAGGGTCAACTGGTGGGGACGAGACGAGGGAAGGGGAGCCATGGTTAAGGCAGGGGAGTCAGGATATAAAAAAGCGTCTATGGGCAGGCTGGTATCTGCTAGGGTACCGACAACCCCGTAGCCAAGGCCGACCCTGTTTTGCCTACTCAATATCCATAGTTTATTAAATAGAGGATATTTGACAAGGGATCGCCCAGAGGGGTTCGCCGATGCCAAACCCGCATCCTAGCCCCTAAATCCCAGGATAGCGCTGTATACCGGGGGCTTCGCCCACGCTATGGACGGTTGGTCGGGCCAGAGATTTTTGACAACCTGTCATTTGATTCTCTGTTTGACCATCCCCATAATGGCTACAGCACGACACCCAAGACACGGTTCTTAGCCCCCTAGCGACGGCGTCTTGCCCCTGGTGCTCCAGGTGAAAGAAACCCGTGCTTTCTAAGCTCAGGCTTTATCTCCAGCTATAGACGCTTGATCGCCTTGAGATCAAGCGTCTTTTTTATGATCAAGCGCTTTTTGAAGCCATGGCGTCCTGCCCTCCGGAGGAAATCCTGAGGGCTTGTCCCCGGTTCAACCGGGCGAGGAGATCTCGCTCCTACGGTTTGAAGGGCGGGGAATCGGGATGGCCTAATTTGGCTTGGGGTTAGGCTTCCCTAGGGCTTGCCAGCCTGCCGCTAGGGCTTGATCGTAGAGGGCTTCTAGTGCCGGATTCGCCCCCCGACACCCCGACACAACCTGTTCCGTCCAGGCCAAGTACTCTTGGCAGCGTTCCAGAGACCAGGTGGCGGGGGGAGCGTGGGTGACATCCTGCACGTTGGAAATCTTGTCGGCCAGCTTGATCTGGCGGGCGTGGATAGACAGGTGGGGTGCTTTCTCGATCTGGATGCGCTTGCGATCTGCCTTGGGTAGGCGCTTGTCGTCGGTGACCTCTTGCACCACCTGGCGCACTACCGTACCAAAAGCAGCTTCTAGCTCATCGGGGGTAGTTTCGGTATCTTCGAGGGTGTCGTGCAGAACGCCCCCCATCAGGGTAACGGCATCGGTGACGGCCCCGGTATTGGCCAAGAGATTCGCCACGGTAATCAGGTGGTTAACGTAGGGGGAAGCCGCCGCATCCTTGCGGCGTTGATCCCGATGTTTAACGGCGGCGAACTGGAGCGCCTGGAGAACAAGGGCCGTTGTGGGGTCGTGGGACATGGCAGTAGCTTGGATCGGCAGAGGGCATTGGCCCCCATCATACCGAGTGGCGCAAGCGTTCCGTCAGGGCATCGACCTCGGATTCTAGGGTGAGGTAGTGGACGCAGGCACGCACGCAGTTGGGTGACAGCAGTGTGCGCAGGAAGATGCCCTCGGCTTCCAGGGTGTTCACCAGTTGCCGGTGGTGTTGGGGGGAGGGTTCGCCGTTGTGCAGCACCCAAAAGGAAATGAGGCCCGAATCGGGGGGCGTTTGTCGCACCGGGCGCAGGTGGGGAAGGGTGTTCAACTGCTGCCAAAGCCGCTGGCTGAGGTGGCAAATCCGCTGGTAGCGTTCCTCGGCGGTGCCCCAGGTGGCCTGGTGGGCTAGGGCAGCCCGTAGTCCGGCCTGGAGGGCGTAGTCGGAAGTGGCGACTTCAAAGCGCTGGCCGTTGGGTTGCCACCCCGTGGGGTTGCCAGTGGCGTCGGTGGTGATGCTGCGCCAGCCGATGAAGGTGGGGTGAATGGCCTCTAGGGCCGCTGGGCTAACGTACAAGCCGCCCAAGCCCCCCGGCCCGCACCACCACTTGTGGCCCGTAAAGGCATAGAAATCGACC
>CAZWNR010000091.1:0-10846 GCA_964635665.1 uncultured bacterium
CCGCTTTTACCTCCACCCCCTGCCAGGGCAGCGACCGCAGGCTAACGGTTTCCCTCCACAGTTCAAAGGACTTACGGGGGCAAAGCCACTGGTTTTCTGCCTCGCCCACCAGGGTATAGGCCTCGTGGGGGTTGCCGCCCCAGTTCACGGTTTGCAGCACCTCGGGCCGGAACCACAGCACATAGCTGCGCTTGGAAATGGGGATGGCAATCAACCCGCTGGCCACATCCTTGAAGCGCTGGGCCTCGGAATACTCTAGGGGCAGAGCATCGGTGACGTAGATGTCATCGATGACCGCCTTGCTAAGCCACTGCACCAGGTAGTTCAGTTCATCCTCCGGTGGGGTGCGGCCTAGGGTCGTCCATTGTCCGCCAAAGCAGATGGCCGCCCCTTTAGCCCCCACCAAATCCAGCAGGTTGGGGTCGCGCCGCACCAGGCCATCAATGAAGTAATCCTCCTGGGCCATTTGGTCGATTAGGGCCGTTTGCACCGCCGCCAGTTGCAGCCGATAGCTCTGATCCGCCTCTTCCTCTAGGGTGGAAATTTCCGAGAAAATCACCCGTCCCAAAAATTCACAGGCCTTCCGCAGTTCGTAGGGCACATACTTCGGGGTCTTGTGGTGACAGGCAATCAGCCCCCAGAGTTTTTGATCCTTCATCAGGGAAATGGTCAGGGAGGCCTCCACATTCATGTGGTGCAAATACTCGATATGGCAGTGGTAGGGCTGCCGCAAAATCGACATCACCAAATCCGTGGGCTGCTGGGTGACGGGGTTAATCGCAGGCACCAAATCCACAGGCTCGGCGCTGGCGTTGGGGATTACCCGAATCCAGTTCGATAAAAACATTTTACGGGCCGGGGCCGGCACATCGGATTCTGGGAAGTGCAGCCCCAAATAGGACTCCATGTCCTCTAGTTTCTCTTCCGCCAACACTTCACCGTGGCCGTCGTCGTCAAACTTATAGAGCATCACCCGGTCAAAGCCCGTCACCTGACGCACTTCGTGGACGATGATGCGGCAAAAGTCCGCCAAACTGGCCGACCCAGCCTCTAACTGACCAATGGAGGTACGGGCAAGGTGATAAAAACTTAGGAAGGGAATATTGTCCGAATTGAGGGCAGGTTCGAGTTCCAAAATTAAAAAGCCCGCCCCGTTGCGATGGAACACCGCATCGTAAACGCCGTAGTCATCGCCATGCCGCCGCACCCAAATTTTAGTGGGGTTCATCACATCGAGATGATCGGCATAGAGCCCCGCCCGGAACTGATCCACCTGGTAATCATCCAGCAGATCATCCAGGGTTTTTCCTAGCACCTCATCTACCGATAGCCCAAAGGCTTCTTGGGTGTTTTGACTGACCTGCACCACGGATAGATCCGCCTCATTCAACACCAGCAAAACCCCGTGGGGCTGCACCTGAATCAAGGAATTTAAATCCGGCTGTTTGAGGGCCGTCAGGCGATAATCTTGTTCAAATCCAACGTCAACCATGGTGGCAGGCTCCTAAACAATCAATAGGGCGATGCAGCGACACTACGTCAGGCGTTATCTTTAGATTTAGACCAATTCATCTAGTTAAAGCTCAAGCTTGGTGAACCTCAAAACCAGATCTAGGGAACCGATCTAAACCATTATCCAAACACCAACTCACAGATCAACCTACTGTCGAAATAGCACTCTAGACTCTATTTTTCCTCGTCCAAGACTTTATCCTGTAGCGACTGAAAGGCCTAGCCTAGACTTTATTTCGACTTAAATTCCCCTAAAACAGGCACTGATCTTTCGTCTATGCCCTATGTAGAAGCATATCGCAGATACTAGGACAACCAGGGAGAAGAATGTTAAATAAAACAGAAACTTACGGACTGAAATCCAGAGATATGTATCGAAATAAAACTTTTTAATTGTTAAGCCTAGGAAATGCTTGCTTTGCGAAGCTGGGCACGGCTATCTGTTAGAGGGTGTTTGAAAAGGGTTTCCTCAGGTGGGTTTGATCGTTAAATCGGTGTAAATCTACGGAATTTCTGACGACTGAGGCTGCCCTCATCGGTATAGCTTTGGACACCCTTCGGCTTTTCAAGCCTTCTCTTCGGCAGATATCTAATGATTGCCGAGGAAGGTATGGGACAGTTCCGTTCTTCTCTTTCTGTTTGCGGTCATTGAGTTGCCGTAATCCTGCATCGATGGCTTGATGAATTGGCATGACCTTAGGCAAAGGCTGACTTAGTGCGGCATCTTTTGTCAGCGAACTAACCGCCGCATAGCAGGGCCGTCAGATCGTACGCCAGGGCGTTGCCGTGCCTGAGGTGACGAGGATAGCTGTATTGACGCCGTAACGGCCGCACTCGATCATAGAGGCAGGGGGTGGCTGATAGGGTAAAAACCCTGAGATACACAAATTTCAGCGGCCCATGTCATCTCACCCTTTCCCAGTCAGATCACGAGCGTTCCAGTCTTTCTCCCACTTCTGTCAGGCAATCAGGTTGGCATGGACTACAAACAAGAGTTGATTACCACCATTCACGATTTGGGCAGCGAGACCACTCGCCTGGAGGCACGGCTGACGGAACTCAGCCAAACCCAGCCCACCGCTGTGCTGATTCCCTCCCTCTACGAAGAACTGGAGCGACCCGCCCTGCGCACCATCTGCGACCAGCTTGGCCAATGCACCTTCGTCAACAATGTCGTCATCTGCCTCTATGCCGATACCTTCGAGCAGTATGGGCGGGCGGTGAAATTTTTTGAGTCGTTGCCCCAGCCCACCTTTGTGCTGTGGGAAAACGGCCCGGCCATCACCGGGATTTTGCAAACCCTCGCCGATCAGGGGTTAGACTTACTCCAATTTCGGGGTAAGGGACGGGCGGTGTGGTTGGGGCTAGGGCTAGCTTCCCTGGAGGCGGAGGCCATTGCTCTCCACGATGCCGACATCACCACCTACGACCGTACCTATCCCCTCAGGCTGCTCTACCCGCTGCTAGAGCAAGAGTTTGGCATCGCCTTCTGCAAGGCCTACTATGCCCGCATTGGCCACCAACGCCTCCATGGAAGGGTGACGCGGCTGTTTGTGACTCCTCTGATCACTTCCTTGATGGAACTGTTTGGCTATCGCGACTATCTGCGCTATCTCAACGCCTATCGCTATCCCCTGTCAGGGGAATTTGCCCTCACCAGCGACCTAGCCCTCAATACCCGCATTCCTGGCAACTGGGGGTTAGAGGTGGGGCTGCTGGCGGAGGTGTATCGCAATGTGGCCCTGAAGCGGGTGGCCCAGATCGACCTCGGCATCTTTGAACACAAGCACCAGTCCCTCGGCCATTCCGCCAATGTGGGTCTCCAAAAAATGTGCCGCGACATTCTCCAGTCCATCTTTCGCACCCTCACGGAAACCGAGCAGGTGGTGATTGGCCCCGACCACATCCGGGCGCTACGGATCAAATACCGCCGCGAAGCCCAAAACCTGGCCCGCCAGTATTTCGTAGATGCCCGCGTCAACCATCTGGCCTACGACCGCCACCAGGAGGAAGTCACCATCGAAACCTTTGAGCAGGTGATCGTCGCCGCCGGACAGCAGTACCTCGATGACCCCACGGGCACCCAAATTCCCGATTGGACAAGAGCCCTCGCCGTCATTCCCGATCTGCGCGAGCAAATCCTCGACGCCGTGCTGTCCGACATGGCCCAGGCCCGATCTACCCCAGCCAACCCAGAACATCCCACTCCCGCCCTAGGTTAGGTGGCCTGGGGCTAGCCAGGAGCCAAAAAGAGCGTGGGTCGCTATCATGGGGCACGGGTTCCTCTGGTGCCAGGGCATCAGCATTGCGAGGTAAAACGATGGCAGCGATCTTTCTAGGACAAATTTTGCGGCCTCTCTTGCGGCCTCAACGGGGCATTCATTGGGGAGGCGGATGGGGAGCCGCCTTGGCGACCCTGGGGTTACTGGCCCAGCCCAGTGTGGCGATTCCTGGCCAATCGGTCACCGTAGCCGAGTCTTGGATTCGCAATAACCCTACCCTGAACCCCGCCCCCAACGAGCGTTTGAGCATTAACCGCACCCCCAGCCCCGGCCAGCGGTTTTCCTTCCAGGCCAGCCTCTTTCCGGTGGCGGGCACCCTGCCCACCGATACTCGGCGCACTATTCGCACCGAGCGCTTTACCCTGGTAGACCACGCCAACGCCATCACGGTGAATCGCCTGGAGGAATCCCTACGGCTGATCTATGGCCCCCAGATCTTCAATGACTATAGCCGCGGAGAAATATTGTTTGAGTATCCCACCGATCAGGCTGGCCCCAACCCTAACCTCACCCTAGTTGGCGCGGTGCGTTCCGGCGAACGCTTTGCCTACTGGTACGAACTGGCCTACGGCGAGAGCGGCACCCCCTACCTAGGCCGCATGGTGGTGTTTTTAAAGGAGGATCTCCCTCTCCTACAAGCGCACCTTGTCCCTACCCGTTAGGATCCCAGACCAGGGTGCCTTTGATCCCAGTTTTTCTCTCAATCTGGAAAACCTGAAAATCTTGTTAAGATGGGCCTAACTCTTTTTAACAGGCCAGGAAGAACTGTGGTTGATACCGTACCGCCCGAAGTGGTGCAACAGGTCGCCGAATATTTTAGTGTCTTGAGCGAACCTATGCGTCTGCGTATCCTCAACCTGCTTCGCGATGGTGAAAAGTGCGTTCAAGAATTAGTAGACGCCACCCAAACTAGCCAGGCCAACGTTTCCAAGCATCTGAAGGTGATGCTGCAAGCGGGTATCCTCAACCGCCGCACCGAAGGCACCTCCGCCTACTACAGCGTTTCCGACGACCTCATTTTCGACCTTTGCGGCATGGTCTGTGACCGGATTGCCTCCCGCATCGAGGAACAGGCCCAGCATTTCCGAAACTTCAGCCTTGCCGGACGGCAGTGAGGTCGCCCTACCTCGCCAGAACGGCCCGGGCTGAGACGCTGTCCCAGCCCGGGCCGTTTAGGGATTTAGGCGTCCGATGGGGTTAGGCCATCGAGACGAAGTCGGCCCTGGTAATCGAGGTCGCCTGAACCCCCGCCAGATTAGCCAACAGTTCGCCTGTGCTGGTCAACCGAATTAGGGTGTCGTTGCTGAACGCATCTGTGCCCTGGGCGATGCTCAGTTGCCCAAAGGTGATCCCCCCTGACAGCCCCAGCAGATCGACACCCCCCTCGAAGTCGGTGACGGTATCGGTGCCGCTTCGGGTTCTGAGGACAAAGATGTCTCGACCCGCACCCCCGGTGAGGGAGTCGGTGCCGAGGCCCCCCTCTAGGGAATCGTTGTCAGCGCCGCCCAACAGGGAGTCGTTGCCAGCGCCGCCCAACAGGGAGTCGTTGCCAGCGCCGCCGCGCAGCAGGTCATTGCCGCCTAGGCCGCGAAGGCGATCGTCACCGCCCTGACCGTTGATCACATCATCGGAGTTGTTAAAGCCAGAGATGTCGTTATCGAGGTCGTTTAGGAAGGTAACCGAGTTGCGGTTGAAGACTCGGCTAAAGTTCCATTCGGCATTGAAGACATCGAAGCTGTCCTGGATGCTGGTCTGTCCGTTAAACAGAATATTTCCGGCATCGACCGAAGCCCCCGTGGTCTGCCGCAGGTTATCGAGATCCTCCAGGGCAAAGTTGCGCATGATTACCCCTGTGTTGGCGACCCCTTCAAAGGTAATGGTGAGATCCTGGCCATCTTGGGTGAGCAGCATATTCCGAGCCGTAAGCCCATTCCCTTCAAATTGCAGGGTATCGAGTTCGGCCACGGTGGCGCTGCTGGGGTTGATGCCCCGTCCAATACCGCCAAAGTTCACCGTGACGGCAAAGCCTTCGCCCTGGTTCACCGAGATGGTGTTCTGTCCGCCGAGGCCATCGGTGAGGGTGGTGAGCTGGATCCCAAAGGCCGTACGGTACATCAGGCGATAGATGTCGGTGTTGTCTAAGGTGCTAGGCAGCAGGTCGGCATTCATCCCGTAGGTCTTGGCAACAATGCTGCCTGGAAAGTCGCCCGTGCTGACCCAGCCAATGCCAAAGTTACCCATTGGCCCGTCCAGCCCAGGCAAAGCTGGGAAGGCTGTCCAGGCGTTGGGCACCTCCGCAACGCCGCTTTCTAGCCGCCCGGTGGTGCCATCCAGCGGATTCGTGACGTTTTCGGCACTAATGCCATTGGGGTTAACGCCAATGGTCGGCTGAGTGCTGAGGGGCGTGGAAGGGAACCCAGGCCCAAAGGGCGTGGGTTGCCAAACTTGCAGGCCTCCCGCTTCACTGTCGGCGGCGGTGACCAACAACGTGTTGGGGTTGACGTTGCGAATGAAGTCCTGGGCGACGCCAATCGCGGCATCGGCCCGCAGGGCGGCCTCGATGGTACCGGCGGCATTGTTCGCATTGGGCAGGTTGTCGGTGCCCTCCTCCTCTAGCACGATGAAGAAGCCATCGGGATCGTTGGAAACGGCGGTTAGCGTTGCCTGCAACATCTCTGCCACCGATACGGGATCCGGGTTGCCCGGTTGCCCGTAGGGATTGCGGCCTTGGGCCGCCTGCACCTCTTCACTGCTGGAGTTGTAGGTGTCTTCCCAGGCAAACACGCCCAGAATTTTTTCGCCCGGACGCACCGTGGCCAGATCGGCTTGGGTGTAGATGACCCGGTAGCCTAGGCGCTGGGCCTCTTCAATCAGGTTGAGGCCGTCGGTGCGGGCACCGGTTGCCCCTAGGGCACCGCCAAAGACCCCCGACTGACCGGTGGGCAGCAGCCAGCGTTCGCTACCCCCCATAATCACCTGCGCCCCCGATTCCAGAATGATCTGGCGGGTAATTTCATTGTGGTCACCACGGCTAGTGACTTCGGCCAAAAATGCCCCGGATCCCGGCTCACTAATGCGGCCAGAGTTGATGATGGCAATTGCCTTGCCGGCATCTCGCGCCTCTTCCAAAATGCTGGTGCCCAACTTGCCAGACAGCGACATCACCCGACTGCCGTCCTCATTGAGCCCAAAGGAGTCACCAAAGACCTTGACCCCGTGGGCATGCACCACCGCACTGCCGTCGGAACTACCGGTCAGTTGGTCGCTCAGGTGCCCTAGGTAAACACCGCTGTCGGTCATCAGATCCCAGTTCAACCGACCATCCGGCCCTTGGCTAGCAAACCGCGCCGCCCCAAACATAGAAGGGCTGTGCCCATCGGGGTGGATGAAAATGACGTTTCCGGTGGTCTGGGTGGCAGCGGGAGGCGTAATCGGCTGGGGTACAGGCCGATCCGGCAGGTTCACCTCAGGGAACAGGGTTTCGTACATCACCCGGTAGATGTCGGTGTTGTCTACCGTGGCGGGCAGTTTGTCGGCATTCAAACCATGGGCCTTGGCAACAATTGACCCCGCAAAGTCTGGCGTCCCAACCCAGCCCACACCAAAGTCCGACACCATGCCATTGGCCGCCGGAGCCGAGGTGAAGGTGGTCGTTCCCCGGCCCTCGACACCATCCAGGGGGTTGCGGAAGGGGGCACCCGGCCCTGTGGTGACGTTGGTGGGATTGGTGTTGACGGTGCCAACGCCGCCCGCCTCTGACCGTTCAATAATTTGCAGCCCGCCCGCGTCGCTATCGGCGGCCTTGACCACTAGGGTATTGGGGAAGCGCTCCATGAAGTCCAGGGCCACACCAATGGCGGCATCCGTCCGGCGCAGGGCCTCCAGCATCCCCGGTGCGTTGTTGATATTGCCGAAGTTGTCGGTGCCTTCCTCCTCCATCACCACCAGCGATCCCGTCTGGAACTTGGGATTGCGCTCCATGATGGTTTGCGCCGCCGTCAGCATGTCTGCCACCGTTGGCGCAGAGGGCACGTAGAAGGGCGTGTTCGTGGCCAGCAGATTTTCTTCGATGCCGCTCAGGTTCCCGGTGGCCGTTCGGATATTGTCGTTAAAGGTATCCTCAGCGGCAAACACGCCCAGCACCTTGGTCACGGCAGGATTGGCCACCACCGCATCCAGTTGTTCCTTGGTGTAGACCACGGTATAACCGAGGGACTCCGCCAGTTCAATCAGGTTAATGCTGGGTCGCTGGCTGCCGCTGAGGGAGATGGCATCCAGTTGCGCTGCCGTTTGGACATAGGCCCTCGCTCCGGCAGGGGGCTCAGTGCCAACGGGCAGGTAGTTGACTAGACCACCCCCCAGAATCACATCTACGCCAGAGCGCACCACCTGCTCGGTAATCAGGGCAAACTGGGCTCGGGGAAACACCTCAAAGCCCGCCGCCCCCTCGGGCACGTCGCTATAGCCCACCTGAGCCACAAAGGCCCCCGTACCGGGTTCTGCTATCGCCCCAGAGTTGATCAGGGCCGTGGCCTTACCGGCAGCAACCGCCTCCTGCATGATGGTCTGATTGACCTGCCCCGACAGGGCAACTAGGGGGGCATCCTCAAAGCGGGTCACGTTGGGTCGAGGGTCGAGGTCAACGTCACTGACCCGATCCAGCCCAAAGGATTCGGCAAACACCTTGACCCCCGTGGCGTGGGTCACAGCCCCACCATTGGAGGTTCCGGTAAGCTGGTCTTCCATGTGCCCTAGGTAAACCCGAGCCTGATCCATCTGGTCCCAATTCAGCCGTCCATCGGGGCCTAAATCGACAAATCGGGCCAAGGCAAAATGAGCCGGGCTAGTACCATCCGGGTGAATGAAAATAACGTGATTACCCGCCATAATTCCTAACCAATTCCTTTGCTAGATGAGTAGATTGCGCGCTAAAAAGTGAGGCATGTCATCGCCAGGGAGTGATGACATGCAGATTTGCGTCAACCCTTGCCAACAACGCACCTTCTAAAACCATCAGGCCCGCTGATCGGCACCCAGGATCAACGCATAACAATCAGGCCCAAAGCACCCATCGCTTTCAGGCAAAACGGACGGAGGCGGCGGCCCCATCCCTTCGCATTCATCACCTTCAAACGCTTACCTCGACAGCCACAGATACCAGCGGCATCGAGATAAGCCGCACCTCGATAAGGCAGTCACTACTGATTTCGGCGCTTACCCTGGATCGGTATCTCGATTAATTTCATGGGTGAAGAAGCCGATGCTGTGAGCACAACACCAACGTACACACCATCAAATGAATCAGCAGTTTACGGACTACCAATACCCTGTGAGGATGAGCACTATTCAAGACCTGAGAGCTTTGTCGCTAAGGGAGTTTGCCCTTCATTTTCCCGTTGTCTCCAGTTGAGATTGAGTAAACAACAGATATCCAACCGATGGCCTGCTAAGGTTGCAGGCCACAAGCCGTCTGTTTTAATCCCGCTGAAACGCTGAGATGAAAATGTTGGCAACGTTGTAGTTGCATTTAACGACCGCTTCACAAAACACCTTCAATTTAGAAAATCCCACAGCAAGGTTAAAATGCGACTTTACAAAAGTTAAGATTTTGTGACGCTCCCAAGCGCCTTAAGAAAGGCTTAACGACTTGGGCCTCCCTTGGGCTCCGCCATCCACCCGTCAGGGGTAGCGATCCCCCTAGGATTACGGCCTCATGGCCTGACCGATCTCCCAAGTAGGTTGGGGCCGTGCGGTGAACCCAACCCTCACCGAGGGTTTTTGCGCTGACTAGGGTCTGCTATCGCGCCACCCAACCTGCCAGAGATCAATGCTTTTCGGCATTGTGTCATACCAAATCCGCATCCTATAACCCTGATTGCCAAAAGACAGAATCGTAGGGTGCATAGCGCCAAGGGCGCGGCACAGTCTACGCGGCTCCATCCCCTACCTGTCTAAGGCCTGATGACCTTGATGAGCCGCAATACACCGCTGAGGAATCGGGGGTAGCCAAGCAGGATCGGGAGTAAACTCCCTAGCGGTGACCGAAGAGCCCAGGACTCAACGCCCAAGGCCGAAAGCCGAAATTCTCTAAGGAGGATTGCTTAGGCCACACAGACCTCATTGAGAAATATCGAAGCATTGAGGCTTGCATTTTTAGAAATTGTGCGTATTCTTAGTTAGGTTTTTTGGGGGCGCAGCCTCCAACCGTGAGTGCGAAAAGACGAGGTCAACGGTGTGGCCTACCCTTCGCTTTGCAGTTCAGCCTAGCCCTTGGTTTAGAGGACAGCCCCATGCAACGGTTCCTTCCGTCCCGGTTAAGTTCATCCATCGTGCCTGCTGTGGCGGGGAGTGGGGTAGCCCTGGTGACCCTGGTGGGGTGGGGTTCGGTGGCCTTGGCAGAAACCTTAACGGCATGGCAGTTTGACCCGGCTACCCAGCAACTAACGCTGACCCTACCCACGGGAGTGGTACCTGAGTATGCCCTCACGGCAGAGGGCCTCGTGGTGACGCTGCCTAACGTGGCGGTAGGGGCTGTTCCCACCACTGCCACCTACGATGATGGCCCGGTGCAGCAGATTCAGCTTTTACCTAGGGAGAACGGGATTGATATCCTGCTCACCCTGGCCCCTGGGGCAGCCTGGGCAGAGGAACCAGGACAGCTCGTGTCGATGGCGGCGGCGGATCAAACCCGCTGGGTGTTCACGCCGATGGTGGCCCAAACGGCGGTGGCAGACGCGACCCCTGGCGCAGAAACGGCCCCCGCCATGATTGTTGAACTGCCCTCCCTGCCCCCTGATCCCAATTTAAACTGGCCCTACACAGGGGTGGGCCGACTCAGTATTTCGGCGGCGAACCTGGTGCAGCCCGCCAACCTAGATACCTTTAATACCCTGCCCGACACCCTGGCGATTGATCCCTTCAACCTCGGTTTGCCTGACGTGGCCCAGCAGGTGACGGTACCCAGCCTAGCGGAACTGGATGCGGCGGTGGGATCCCCCCTCACGAGCCCAACCGTGGTGGTGCCGTCCCTAGGGAACCCCCAGGCGCCGCTA
>CAZWNR010000092.1:0-10826 GCA_964635665.1 uncultured bacterium
ACCCCCAACCCCTCTCCCACGGGGAGAGGGGAACCGGAATAAGCCATCATCCTCTGTACGGGCGCACCGCAGTGCGCCCCAACCAAGCCCCAACTAAGCCCTTCTTTCTCGCCCCATTCGTCTAAGAGGTACCCCCCCATGAGTCCAGTTGGTCAGCGTAAGAGCCACGAAAGCGCCGTTGCCCACGTTAGCGGAACAGCGGTGTATACCGATGATCAGCGGGAACCGTTGGGGATGTTGTCGCTGTTTCCGGTGATTTCGCCCCACGTCCACGCCACCATCACCAAGCTCGATCCCAGTCCGGCCCTGGAAATTGAGGGTTGTGTGACGGTGCTAACCGCCGCCGATGTGCCGGGGGAGAACAACACCGGGGTGATTGTCCACGACGAAATTTTGCTGCCCACCGATGAGGTCTACTACTACGGCCAAGTCGTCGCCTGGGCGGTGGGGGAAACCGAGGCCGCTGCCCGTGAAGCCGCTGGTAAGGTGGTGGTTGAATACGAACCCCTACCTGCCCTGAAGACGGTTCAGGAGGCCATCGCCGCCAGCAGCTACCACAACGATGCCCAGTTCATTCGGCGGGGGGATGCCGATGCGGCCTTGGCGACAGCACCTCACACCTTCTCTGGTGAGGTCGAGGTGGGTGGACAGGATCACTTTTATCTAGAAACCCAGACCAGTTGGGTGGTGACCGATGGCGAGGGCAATCTTCAGGTCTTCGCCTCCACCCAGCACCCCACCGAAACCCAGGAAATCGTTGCCCGTGTGTTGGGGCTGTCGAAAAATCAGGTGGTCTGTACCTGTCTGCGGATGGGCGGTGCCTTTGGCGGCAAGGAATCCCAGGCGAATCCCTTTGCGGCGGCGGCGGC
Source organism: uncultured bacterium (assembly GCA_964635665.1). Taxonomy (GTDB): domain Bacteria; phylum Cyanobacteriota; class Cyanobacteriia; order Phormidesmidales; family Phormidesmidaceae; genus Nodosilinea. The sequence goes on from CAZWNR010000092.1 coordinate 870, forward strand.
CTTGGCCACCTATAAAACCGGGCGTCCGGCCAGGGTGCGGCTGCGGCGACACCACGATATGTTGATCACCGGCAAGCGCCACGGGTTCTTCAACCAGTACGAGGTCGGCTTTGACAACGAGGGCAAAATCCTGGCCATGAAAGCCCTACTCGTCGCCGATGGCGGCTGGAGCCTCGACCTCTCGCCCCCGGTGCTGGCGCGGGCCATGCTCCATGTGGACAACGCCTACTACATCCCCAACCTGGAGGTGGAGGGGCGCATCGCCAAGACCCACCGGGTGTCGAACACCGCCTACCGGGGCTTTGGTGGGCCGCAGGGGATGATCGTGGCCGAGGAAGTGGTAGACCGCATTGCCCGTACCCTGAATCTGCCGCCGGACGTGGTGCGGGAACGCAACTTCTACCACGGCACCGGGGAAACTAGCACCACCCACTACAGCCAGGAAATCGTTGATAACCGCATCGCCCGCGTGTGGCAGGAGGCCAAGGCCAATTCTAACTACGAGGCCCGACAGGCGGAAATCGCCGCCTTCAACGCCAGCAGCCCCTACAAAAAGCGCGGACTGGCCATCACCCCGGTCAAGTTCGGTATTTCCTTCAACAAGGTGCAGTACAACCAGGCCGGATCCCTGGTGCTGATCTACACCGATGGCAGCATTCAGCTTAACCACGGTGGTACCGAGATGGGCCAGGGTCTCCACACCAAAATGATTCAGGTCGCCGCCAAAGCCCTAGGGGTGAAGGTAGAGCGCATTCGCATGATGCACACCAGCACCGACAAAGTGCCCAACACCTCCGCCACAGCGGCCTCCAGCGGGTCAGACCTGAATGGCCAAGCGGTGAAAAATGCCTGTGAAATCCTGCGGGATCGTATGGCGGCGGTGGCGGTACGAATGCTGAACCTAGACGCTCCCGAAGACATGGTGTTCGAGGACGACTGGATCTACTGCCGCACCTACCCCAGCGCCCGCATCTCCTTCGATGAGGTGGTGCAGCAAACCTACAGCGAACGCATCAGCCTTGCCGCCACGGGCTTCTACCGCACCCCCAACATCTTCTGGGATCCCAAACTTAACAAAGGCCGCCCCTTCTACTACTTTGCCTACGGTTCCGCCGTGTCTGAAGTGGAGGTAGATGGCTTCACGGGCACCTTCAAACTGCGTCAGGTGGATATCGTTCACGATGTTGGCGAATCCCTCAACCCTCTGGTAGACAAGGGCCAGATTGAGGGGGGCTTTGTGCAGGGGATGGGCTGGCTGACCATGGAAGAACTGGTTTGGGACGGAGAGGGTCGCCTCCGCACCTTTGCCCCCAGCACCTACAAAATTCCCACCATCAGCGAAATCCCCGAAAAGTTCACCATTCATCTGCTAGAACGGGCTTCCCAAGATGGCGTGATCTACGGCAGCAAAGCCGTGGGTGAGCCGCCCTTCATGCTGGCTATGGCCGTGCGGGAGGCGATCCGCGCCGCTGTGGCCGCCTTTGGCGATGCGGACTATGTGCCGCTGGGCCTGCCCGCCACACCAGAGGCCACCCTCTGGGCCATTGAAGGGGTGCGCGACACCAGCCGGGAAGCTCAGCCCGTGGGAGTCTAAACGATTATTCACAGACTATCTGGGTAACCTCCATTAGACTGTAATACCAACCCCTTTGAGTCACATCACACTGTGACCATAGACCCTAGTATCTGCGGGCTGATGTCGGTGTAAAACTTAGCAAATTCTAAAACTAGCTGGGTAAGGTGCTAGCCTGATTGCCTGACACATCTCCAAAGCAGGTTGGGTGCAGCGAAGCGGAACCTAACACTCGCCGAGGATTTTGGGCTTGTTGGGTTCTGCTATCGCGCCACCCAACCTACGAAAAATCAATGCTTTTCGGCGTTATGTCAGTCAGAAAGGGTGCTAGCTTACCTAGCTGGGTTCGCATTGTTAGTGAATCTACTAGAGTGAGGTGGAACACCTCAGAGTGAAAGGGAAAAATTAGCAAAGAGTTAACAGGCCGAATACAGAATAGTTTCTACTGATTAAGAACCTCTAGATGCAATGGGTTGACGCACCTTAAACGTAGGTTGAGCATAGGTAAAATATGTTACGCCAGATAGCCAAAATTTTACAGGTCAGACAGCCTTGCCAACCGCAACCACTCAAAACCTTTTACTACCTGTTAATCCCCAGTAATCAACCAATTAACAAAGAAAGAGCGGCTGGTAAAATCAACAATTTTTTCCTACGTAATTCTATTCGGCATGCACAAAATATATTTGGCGAACCCGTTAAAACATTATGGTTTAATGCGAGTCTAAATCAACTTTGGGATTTGCAGAGCAGCCAAGAAATCTCAATAACAACTTTTCAAAAAGAGGGCATTCACTTCATAGTTAATCTTGGTTTTCTTTGTTCTGATGCTTCACCTATCCAAGAAATGCTGGTGAGAGTAAAACAGCATAAAATTGTCTGGTGTGGATTGCAGAGCAGTCAAGATATTTACGGCTGTGTTTTCAGCAATCGAAAATATAAACCAGCCTATTCTACAGGATTGTTAAAGAACATCATCCATGCCATCACGCTAACCATCAAGGAAAATATCAAAGATATCTGGCCGAAAATAGATCAAGAATTTTTCCTGACCCCTAACAGCTCATGTTTTGAACATTCGCCGACTTTGCAAGAAATATCAGGCTTACGAAGTAAATCTCTGGCCAATGCCCCTAAGTTTATCAATACGGCTGCACAAGAATTACTTTCCTCCTCTCAACCTATACCTAAAACTGACCTTGAAGCTATAAAGCAAAGGCTGGACGAACAGCGCTTAAGTTCTAAAGTGCCCTGGATCTTTAATACACTTCTAAATGAGATTGAGTATTATACGGGTTCTGTAGATGTTCAAAGTTTTCCGCCAGAAGTACATCTTTCAACAACCGGCTTCTGCAATATAGAATGTCGCTTTTGTACCTATACTCGTTCTGTCGGTCGATTTGAGTTTGTTACCGCAGAAAAAGTTTCAAGCCTTGACTGGTTAAAACAGATTCAAACGCTAAGACTTCATAGTGGTCTCGGCGAACCTACAACAAATAAAAACCTTGCAGATATCATTGGCTATGTTGCGCAAAACTATCCCCACGTAGGCATTAATTTTTTTACAAATGGACTCAACCTAAATCGACCAGGACTGATTGATGCATTGGTTGGCAACGTACGCTGGATTAATGTTTCGCTTAATGCGTCAAACCGTGAATCTTGGAAACAGCAATGCAAGATTGATCAGTTTCATCGTGTCTGTAATAATCTAACGGCATTGCTGAACGCGAAGAAGTCCAAAAAATCACTCTGGCCTGTTGTATTTGGTTCTATGGTTATCAACAAAGATAACGTGACGGACTTGCCAGAGATGCCAGCGCTATGTCATCAACTAGGCATTGATCGCTTTACCGTCTTTCCATTTTTTGCGTTGGGATACGGAGGAGAAGGTAAATATGGGGCAGAGATGACCCTAGCAACCTGTCGGCAAACCTACGATGAACTCTACTGGCCGACCATTGAAGCTGCCCAAAGATATCAGATTTCCATTGAAATGCCGCCCCCCAGCGATCATACTAAAACGGCTTTTGGTTTAGAAATAAGACAGTTTAATGATTTTGCTAGAATCGAGACCAACGAATGGCCGATGGCACGATTTCTCGCTGATTTTATTCCGTTAGAATCTCCTAATCGTTACTGCCACTTCCTATGGAGGCAGGTTGGAATCGGCAGTACCCATAACTGTGGCCATTCTGAAGAAGAGACCCATTATTTGTATCCCTGCATAGGGCCGTTGTCTGGCTTAGACTTTTCTCGAAAAACAAGCTTTAGATTTCCAAATTCTGATGGGTTTATCGACCTTTGGAATAACCCTATATTCTCACAACTTCGTCAGGCCCAACATCAACGGGATGTGTGTGAAGTCTGTGATCTGTGTCAGGCAAAAGATACTCGTGATCCTAAGGAATTCGAGTGCCTGGAGTCTGCTACCAAGCAGTTTAGTCGCCAATACTTAGATCGTTAGACCTTGCTAAATTCTGATTGATTAGTGCAGCAATAGGTCTGCAATCCTTAGAGAAGAGGAATTTCAATTCTTTTGTGAAAATCTTGCTTTTGGATGGCATGGTAAACGTGATCTAGTGCCATCTCAATGCCGCAAATTGTGATGTGAAATGTTTCTTCGTTATGGGCATAACTGGGCAGCATAATACCATTATAGGTAACGATACCTGCCTTAAGAAGTTCTTGATAGTAGAGGGTACGCTTAAGCCTTAGTAGCTCTGGAGAGGGTTCATCAAACACTAATCCCATACGAAAGGGCGGTCCAAGGCACTGAGCACCTACACTATGCTCATAACATAGAGCATTGATTCTTGTTTGCAGCTTGTTCCCATAGTCCCAAATGAAATTGGCTATAGGCTCTGAACGATAGATTTCAATGGCGGTCTTGGCTGCTGCAAAGGAGTACATCTCTCCCTTAAAGGTAGGCCCATAGTGGGTTTGCCCCATACTTTTACGAAAAATTTCTGCCCTTCCCACTAGCGCTGAAAGCGGCATACCAGAAGCAATTGCCTTACCTAGGCAAGCCAAATCGGGCACTACACCCGTCGCGTTCTGGACGCTTCCCCCTGGATAGCGATAGCCTGTAACAATTTCATCGAAGACGAGAAGGGCACCTGCTTCGTGAGCTTTCTCGGCAATGGTCTGTAGGAACTCGGTGCTAGCATCTTGGAAATGTCCCTGTATCGATTGAGCTGGGCCTGCGGGTTCTAGCATGACCGCCGCAAGGTCATCTCGATAACGTTCATAGAGGCGGTTGAAATCCTCTAGGTCGTTGAATTTAAAGGCATGGATTAACGATTCAGGTCGATTTGGAATACCCGTAGCCTCAAATCCCATACGTTCGACCCAAAAGTCTTGCCAACCGTGGTAGCCGCTACAAAGAATTATCCTCTTTCCGGTATAAGCCCTAGATAAACGGGCTGCGACGGTGCAAACATCAGAACCATTTTTCCCAAATACAACCATTTCCGCACAGGGAAAATCGTCTACTAACATTTGGGAAACGTCCATTTCTAGTCCGTAAGGAAATGGCGTAACAGCACCAGTACCTAAAACGGATTGAATGGTATCCTGTATGCGCTGATCGGCATAGCCTAGTAAATAGCATCCCCAGCCCATGACGTAGTCAATGTAGCGTTGGTCTTGGGAATCCCAAATGTAACATCCCTTCGCCTTAGAGACGAATACAGGGAATGCGTTGCCTGAACGCCCTTGCCAAATACCCCCCGTAGGCTGATAAAACCATGGATTGATCTGTTTACCTAGATGAACTAATCGTGAGGTTTCGTTCGGAGAATCTGGAGTGACGGATATGTTGATCTGCAACGGAACTACGCCCTGATCGGAGAAGCGAGTAACGTTTTGTTGAACTAGATCAACAACTAATTTGTGCTCGCCAACTCCATTGGGAGCCGTAATTGAGAAATAAAGCTCTACGGTTTCTCTAGGGAGAATTTGCCCTCGGGGAAACGGAAGCGTTAACAGAACTTGATCATCAAGTTGAACAAATGCGTTAACGGGCTGATGGTCTGTAGATGACCAAGGAAAATTACTCGTATTCTCTAAAGTAAGCCAAGCACCATAGGTTTGACCAGCTATGACCTGATCTGGGATGTGACTATCGATAAATCTTGCGCCGTAATTCCTCCGCTCTAATAATGACTCCGTATTGCCTTCTGGGCAATTATCCTCATCAAATCTGGTAGGGCTGTCAACCAAATTATTAGTAGAATTATCTGGATTTCCTCCTGTTATTTTCCCTTGATTTTTTCTAAATATAAAAGCCTTAATCTTGTTTTTGAAAAAAGAATAGGTCATGATTTCTCCTTGGTTTTATGAACAGCTAAGTATGCTTTCAAACAAGAATGATAAAGCGCCTAACAAACTAAGGCATTGGAGTTTTAGAGGTAAACTCGTCGATCACCTCTATGGTTGATGAGCCAATTTGGGTACAACCTATGGGGCGGTCAGAGGAATTATCTAGATTTACTAGAATAAATTGAAGTTGATAAATCCCCTTAGGCCAGTGTGGTCTAACTTCAAAGGTAAGATGGGTACGCGTACCCGGTGGAACATCATGACGCAGGAGAAGCGATTGTTCTAATTGCCCTGCAACTATAACATTCAACCTGGTTTGAGGATAGGCATGTCTGAGCCAGGTCGTTTGACCAGCATTATGAAGATAAAATTGGCATATTAGAGAATGGTTAAGGAAAATAGTTTTGGGAATAAGCTGATGAACTACGTGAACCTTGAAATCTCCATCAATAAGGTTATTGGTTAACTCTGATGGAGTTTTGGGTAGAAGTTCTCCATCCCTCAAGGTTTGCATGTGGCTGTGTAAGTTAATTAGGCTTTTGGGAATGTCTATACCGTAGGGACATTGACAAGTCTGTTGTTCGCAAGTGCTACAGGTTGCTGAATCTTGGGGATGCAGATGAAAATATCGACACTCATCAATGGTCTCAAAGGTTTCCGAGGGATAGTGGTTGATGTAAGCGTCACGAAATAGCCAAGATACGGGTAGAGATTGACTGCACAATGTATCGCAGTAGCCACAACGACTGCATAGGGAAGTCTGCATTTCCTGAACGCTGACTTGCACAACCAGATCGCTCTCTAAGGGGTCGCCTGAAGATTCATAGCCCGCTAGGGCATTCTCTTCTGCTTCAGCAATGGAGGCTGTCCCTGGTACAACCCCGCATACTCCGGGTTGATTGAGGATAAATCGTAACACCTGACTGGCGCTTAGGGGCTTAGACTCCGCTGAAAATCGCTGTCTGGAAGGGAAGGCTTTGCCTGGAACGAGTAAGCCTCCAGCCAAGGGCTTCATAATCAAGAGGCTAATTTGATGCTGCTGAGCCAGAGGAAAGATATCACGGCGAGTTTCAGGAATATTCTCAAAGGCTTTGGTGCCACTGGGATGGTAGGAGAGCAGATGAAAGCCAAGGGGATTATAGGCCAGCATTAGCGCATCAAACACGCCTGATTTTATTAATTTCTTCAGGTAATCTGGATTGCCGTGGGTTGTACAAAAGATACTACTAAGCCTTCCTTCTTCTTTTTTAGCGATTAGAAAATCGATGATGCCACCGGGTTCCCACACGGGTTCTTGTAGGTGCTCACGGTCGTCAATGCAGGCAATGCCAAAAACTTCAAGGCGATGCTTTTTGAACTTTCGACAGGTTTCTTCAAATAGGTACTCAAAATGAGGCCGATCACCATAGCCCTGGGTAAACACTAGGACGGGCTTACAAGACTCGGCAATGGCTTGGGCCACAAGATCGTCAGTGCCTTCATAGTCTGGGGCGGTATGAACCCAGTTAACCCCTAGCTCAAAACCTCGTTTGAGGGTATCGATAGCCTGTTGCTCTGGCACTAAACGTAGCTGACAGGTACCAAAACCAACGGTGCTGATCCAAAAATTTGTTTTTCCAAGGCGACGATACCGCATGGTAAAGCTCCTGTCGATGCTTTCATCAGCAGTCGGAATATCAATGGATTGAAAGCTTTTCCAAATAAACGCTGAAATTCACAATCCTTCGTTGACGAGGTTGTTGCTGATAACGTCTAAAAACGCCTAACAATGAATTCTACTGTTGTTTACAAAAACGGTTCGGAGTGTTGTTTTATGTAATCTACTCTGTAACTTTTTTGTAGCAATATTGTGCCTAAAGAGGCCGATGAGCCAGGATTGTCGCCCAAATTAGCACTAAGACTTCTGTCCACTCGACAGTGGCTCCGTAGGTATCTCCGGTGTGACCACCCAGGCGACGGTTCAGATCAAACCCTACCAGCACGGCTAGAACTAGCCCCCCAGCCCATCCCCCCAGCGCTAAGAAGCTCTGATCGGGGCGGATCCCAACCCATAGCCCTAGGGCTAGGCCGCTGGCCCCTAGGCCGCTAAGTACCGCTGGAAACGGCTGCAAATGGGGTTTGTGGAAGGCTCCCTTCCCCTTCTCTTTGAGATAGGGATAGCGCAGAATGGCCACCACCTGGCCCCACCGTCCCCAGAGGGCTGCTAGGACGATAGCGCCTGATCTACCGCTGCTCAAATCTGCTAAGGCTAAGGTCTTGAGCCCCAAAATGGCAATGGCCGCCATGACCCCAAAGGCTCCGCTGTGGCTGTCAGCCATCACCGCTAGTCGCCGGTTGGGATCTTGCACCGCTAGCCCATCGGCGGTATCCATGGCCCCATCCAGGTGCAGCCCGCCAGTCAGCCACAGCCACAGCCCCACCACTAGGGCACTGCTCAGCAAGATTGACAGTCCAAGGCGTTGCAAGGCCCAGTCTACTCCGGCGAGACCTAGGCCCAGCCCCAGACCAATCCACGGAGCGAGGGCAGCAATGCCTTCAAACTGGGGTCTCCACCACCGAGGCAGGGGCAAGATGGTATAGAAAACAATGGCTCCTCCCAACTGCGCCCATCCACGGGCGAGGGCGGCAAAGGCCGGACGACAGCGAGACTTCAAGGACAGCCCTCCTAGGGAATGGTTGGCATAGCTAAGGGCCTAGCGCTAGATCGGCCTAGGGCAACCCACGATGGCCCAGGGGCTCGTCAGACATGATGGCAGTGGTGGAGCAGGGCCATCGCTGGTGAATGGGCCGATAATTCCCTCAGGGATCAACTTTGGGCTTATCCACGGCCTAAAAACGAAGCCGGAAAATCCTAGGTATAACAAAATATTTCAGCACAATTACGTAGATGCCGATGGCCTGCCAAAATTCCCTCTGGAGGCGGCTTTTGCCCCAATCAACCCATTCTTGGCCCCAGGAAACGCTAGAAAGGGCAGATCATTCCCAGAGATATCGAGTATCGTGGATGTAGAGCGGCGGGGGCAAAGCTTGCTCAACCTGCTCCACGGATTGCCGTAGCGTGGTTAAAAATCTATGAGTCACGAGCGTGTTAGAGACCTAGGCACCCTCGCACCCTGTTTGGTAGACACGGGCATGGTGGTAAATAAGGCCGATATGCTTAGGTTGCTCCAGGATCTCGGCCAGGTGAGCTACAGCCATCTTGAGGATGATCGGATCCTGTCTGCTGACCAAGGATTGGTTATGGAAGTTTTTGCCGATCCTCAGCAAGCCACCCTCGTTGCTAACCATACGCTTTACATCAACGTTCACAGTTTCGATTACCTCGAAATGGGGAAAATCGACGGTGAACAAAGCCATTTTGACCTCGTTCAAGACAACCGACGGCTGCGATTGGTTCCCCTATCTGACCCCATGAAGGAGCACATCACTCGCTCCGTTAACACCGCCGCCCTAGAGGCTATGGTGGCCGATGCCCTATCGGCTAGTTGGGATGCCTGTCTGGATGACGACCGCAATTTCCTCGACTAGCCGGGGCTATGCTGGGCCTTGGCGGTGATGCGGTTAGATTGTACCGAAGGTTTCAAAAAACGGATCACTTTTTTGCGGCCATTTTTGAGAATGAATTGTTTCTAGGAATTTCCCTAGGAATGAAGGGTAACCAGAGCATGTCTCAGGCATGCTCTAAATTAGGAATCCATCTCCTAGAAATGGTCGGGGCCGATGAGCACTTCGACGCTAGGGGGCAGGGTTCTCACCTGGTGTCGGCGGAAGGGATCGGCACTCACAGCTTCTACGTAGCTGGCTTGCAGGAAGGGGGCATAGGCTTGGTTTCCAGCGCTATAGACCTGGGTAAATGCCACAATTAAGGACCGGTTGACCCCTCGTGTCATGCCTAGGGCTTCATCAATGCTCTGCTCTAGGTCTTGGTCGAAGTCGAGGAGTTGGCTGAGGGATCGGGTCAATTCGGGGCCGTGGGAGGTGTTATCCGCTAGGTAGAGATAGCGGTCGGGGGTGGTGAGCCAGCTAAAGGCCGCAACCTGTTGGGGCACCACGGGGGCCAC
>CAZWNR010000093.1:0-10730 GCA_964635665.1 uncultured bacterium
ATGTAAAGGTTGTTAGGGTTAGGTCAGCCCTTGGGATGACCAAGGCTCGGTAGTCTTTGCCCCTGATGGACTGACCAAACTGCTCAGTTGAGCCTCCAAACCCCCACCCTTTGCCGAGGGAAAAAGCTCATTGGACGGTCGAATCGGCCTAGGTGACTAGCACAACGTTAAAAAGCTTTCCCCTCTACTCAATCTAGCTCCTGTCAAATATCCTCCGAGAAATTTGAAGCGAAACAAGACTTCACAAGTCTACTTAATTCTAAATAAAATATTGAATGTATTTATGGTAATTATTGCTCAGCAACGGTGGTTCCTGATTGACTAAGATATGGCAGGAAGCTGGCAGAGAGGGTTAATCTTTTTGTGTGTTTTGCAGCGAAGAGAGTATATTGCAGCGAAGGAAATCGCGATACCCTCTATTCAAATTAAAGTCTTCCTCGATGTTAAAGCCTTCATGCAGAAGGGTTCGGCGCTAGGTACTCTTAACCTGTAAATTCATAAATTGGTCAGCTAGAGTATCGTGCATGACTCAGTTCTGACAAATCGACCTTGGAAGGGGAACTTTAATAATGATAGATGCCGTCTTTAGATTTATCAGAGATGAATTAAAGATATATTTCTCCACTCAAGCAGGCTTAGATTTAGTGGAGATAAAATCTAGCAATTTAGTGGATGAAGCAGGCAAGTACGCAATTGGGACTGAGGAGATAGCTCTTACGCTTATCAACATTGAAGAAGAACGAATTTTCAAGTCCCAGCAGCTTGAGCATGCCTACAGCAACGGACAGCATGTTGTGCTAGAGCCAGAGCTCAAACTAAATCTGTACATTATGTTTGCGGCCTATTTTAAGCAATATGAAGAGTCGTTAAAATTTCTTTCCGGTATCCTGAATTTCTTCCAATCTCACCGTTCATTTACAGCAGATAGGTATCCTGCCCTCGACCCCAGAATTGTAAAACTCACCCTAGAGCTTGAGTCTCCAACCTACGAAAATTTGAACCAGATATGGACATTTTTGGGGGCCAAGCATTTACCATCGGTTATTTATAAGGTTCGATTGATCGTGCTTCAGGATAAAGCCCAAGTCGCTATTCAGTCTCCCATTACCGAAGTAGAGATAAAATCTCATCATCAGTAACTATGCGTTTTCTACCCCTGCTGGCGCTAGAAATCAATCATTCTTACTATTCCAATATCTGCCAGGATTTTGATTTTTTTCCTGCGGCAGAAACCTTGCAATTCTTGAAAGAAGGGCGGTTGCTCACCAGGGTGCAAAATGGCAAGCTTTTTATGCTATTCGAGGCGGATAATGCTGGTGATCCAATCATTTCCCTGGCTGATCAGACCTTATCCCTTGGATTGAAGTTGGCGAATCCTCTGTTCCTAAACTTTACAGGACTTGATTTTGATCCCGCGAGTACTCTCTCTATTTATCGAAATTTCAACACATCTACTATTTTTGATTTGCCAATTCTGGCTCAGAGGGTGAGTTCTAGCTTTTTGCATCGGCTTAGCCACGGCACCCGTCCAGTTTTAATTGAGTTAATTTCTTCCGGAGGACAAACACTATTTGCTGAAACGCTCGCTACCCCTGAACAAACTACCGTGAGGTTTGATCTGGCTGACTATCCGATGGGGCTATATCAGGTCGTAGCAGCTCATCCGGATAGGACTGATACGACTGAGTATTACGTGAATAGTAGCTTCTTTCGGGAATCGATTCTAGGGGTAGTGGAAATCACTATTGATGATGATTTTTATAGGAATCCACCAAATTTTAATTTTTCATTTTCCCCTAAACAACAAATTCTGGAATACTACATTGTGGCTAACCAATATTCAGAGGCTGAATTTGATCAGATCATGGTTCTGGATGCTGGGTTTATTGAAGAAGGTCGGGATGAAATTAATTTTGCTAGAGTGCTACCAACAGACTTTACCAGCACCGAGCTTAACCCTGATCTACTTGGTTCTGATACCGCTCAAATTGCTTTATTTCGTTCTCAAGTGCCGTTATCGCGTCAGGCTGTGGGGCGCAAGAAAATTCAGCTCCACAGAAATGGCGATGTGCTGATTCCCCATCTCCCCCAGCCGGGAGCGGGGGCTGTAAATTCCACTCTCATTGTCCAGGTCTCTAAACGCTAAAGGCTCACCATTATGGCAACCTACAAAACTCCTAACGTCTATGTCGAAGAAGTTTCGGTGTTCCCGCCCTCGGTAGCCGAAGTAGAAACGGCCATTCCGGCGTTTATTGGCTATACGGAAAAAGCGACTAAGCTAGCCACCAATGATCTGCGAAATAAGCCAACACTCGTTAAGTCGCAGCTAGACTACGAGACCTACTTCGGCTACGGGGCAGCCATTGTGATCTCAGCCGTCAACCTGGGAGACGATAACAGCTTCCTGGATGCGACGTTTACCAACCCTTACTACCTGTACGACAGTCTACGCCAGTTTTTCGACAATGGGGGTGGTAAATGCTATATCGTTTCGGTGGGTAGCTATACTAATCCGCCCACATCCCCGGATCGAGAGGTTTTAAAGGCAGGTATTGATGCTCTGAGAAAAGTAGATGAGCCCACCATGCTCCTCTTTCCCGATGCGGTTAATTTGAATGCAACGGATCTGGGAGCTGTACAGATTCATGCCCTAGCTCAATGTGCCAAATTGGGTGATCGCGTCGGGGTTTTTGATACTCATTTTAATGATCCCAATGGAGCTTCCTTCCGCGACAACATTGGCATCAATAACTTAAAGTATGGGGCGGCCTATAGTCCTTGGCTGAAGGTTAACTACGGCAAAAATGTTTCCTATCGGGCCATTAGTAATGTCGTGCCATTGGCGACTCTAACCTCGGAAGCTGCCATTCAAACCATAATTCAAAACCTGGATAATGCCCTAGATGATGTAGGTACTATTACCACAAGAATTTCTACTTTTTTAGGCGGCAGTCCATCGATTGGGGCTCGCTTTGATACCCTGATAACTACCTATAAAAATGCTAAAACGCTCGCCAATATTCAGGCTGTTTTTGCAGTTCTATACCAACTAGCGGATCTGGTAGACGACTGGCTAGATGCGACATCTGGAGTGAGCAACAGCGCCCTAGAGCAGGACATTCGCAATGCTATCACCAGTTCTCTAGTTCTCGCCTTTAGGGAATTGATTGCCAATGAAAAAGAACTTGATGCTGCCGTTAGCGGCACCTACACCCCTCAATGGGATGTGGATCCCGATGCCAGTGAACCGGAATGGGGCAATATTTTTACGACCAGTTCTCCAGATGCTTCAACTACGGTGATTCCGGTTACGGCCACCACCGATGTGGCCCGCATGGATGCCCTGCTGCCCAACCTTACCAAGAATTTTACAACCATTCGAGCCGCCATTTCGGGCATAGTTGAGGGGGCGGATCAATACGTCGCCACCTATGAACAAAGTCTCTACGACAACTACCCCGTCTACCAGACCATCGTGCGGGGAATTAATAATACCGCAACTCAGATTCCGCCCAGTGGGGCTATTGCCGGTATCTACGCCTTTGTGGATAATCAACGAGGGGTATGGAAAGCCCCGGCCAACGTCAGCCTTACCAATGTGATTGGCCCTACCTATTCATTTGACCTAGACGAAACCGACAATCTCAATGTTGATACCAACGCCGGGAAGTCTATCAACGCGATTCGTGCCCTGACGGGTAAAGGTACCTTGGTCATGGGGGCACGAACCTTGGCGGGCAACGATAACGAATGGCGCTACATTTCCGTGCGGCGGTTTTTCAACATGGTGGAAGAATCGGTGAAAAAGTCTACCTTCTGGGCTATTTTTGAACCCAACAATGCTAATACCTGGGTGAAGGTACGCGGCATGATCGATAATTACCTGACCCAAAAATGGCGGGAGGGTGCCCTAGCGGGTGCAACGCCTCAGGATGCGTTCTTTGTAAAATGTGGCCTGGGTACCACCATGACCTCTCAGGATATTCTCGAAGGCCGGATGAATGTAGAAATTGGCATGGCCGTGGTGCGTCCAGCGGAGTTCATTATTCTCAAGTTCTCCCACAAGTTGCAAACCTCCTAAAAGGACGTTTGAAAAGCCAAAGTATGTCCCAAACTATACCGATGAAGTCAGCCTCAGCCGTCAAAAAAATTCCGTAGGTTTACACCGATTCAACGATCAAACGCACCTGAGACGACCCTTCCCAAACGCCCTCTAATTGCCGTTGATTCTAAAACCCGGCTATCAAGCCAGCGTTTAGCCTTAGCCCGTTATCGCCGACCGCCCCTAGATATCCTTCTGGCTTTAATCCTTGGTTCCCATGTCCTTTAACCGCGTCCTTGCGCCATGACCTATCCATTACCCGCCTTTCATTTCACGGTTACCGCAGGCTTTAGTCGAGTGGGCTTTACAGAAGTCTCTGGACTGACCACCGAAATCCAGGTCATCGATTATCGAGAAGGGGCTGATAGCCAGTACCAGGCCCGCAAAATGCCCGGTATTCCCAAGTTTGGGAACATCACCCTAAAGCGGGGTATTTTGCCCAACGACGATGAGTTTGCCGTGTGGTTGAGAACGGTGAAGCTCAACACCGCTGAACGTCGCGACTTGATTGTTAGCCTCCTGAATGAAGAGCATATGCCTGTGATGACCTGGAACGTACAGGCGGCGTTTCCGGTCAAGGTGGAAGGGCCATCCCTGAAATCTACGGGTAACGAAGTCGCGATGGAAAGTATCGAACTAGCCCACGAGGGTATTGCAATCGCTTTGGGTTAGATCACCAATGCCAAATTACTATCCCCCGGTCGGATTCCATTTCAAGGTTGAGGTGTTGGGCCTCTCCTCAGATAACGACATACGCTTTAGCGAAGTCGGTGGTTTGTCGGTGGAAATGGGGACTGAAGATATCGCTGAAGGAGGAGAAAATCGGTTTATCCAGAAGTATCCTACCCAGACCAAGTATCCGGATCTAGTGCTGAAGCGGGGCCTGTTGGTGAATTCTGACATCACCCAATGGATTCAGCAGTGCATTCAGGACTTTGTGATTGAGCCTAGGGATATCGATGTGAAGCTGCTGAACGAAGCCCACGAACCCCTGCTGACCTGGCATGTGGTGAAGGCATTTCCGACCAAATGGACGGTCAGCGACCTCAATGCCAGCAGCAATGCCGTGGTCATTGAGACCCTGCAATTCTATTACCAGTACTTTACGGTAGACCGGGGCTAACCCCAGGAGGTAACCATGCCCGTTGTGGTAGATGAAGTGGTGATTTCGGTGGATGTGAGTAACCAGGCGGCGGGTGGGGCGACCACGCCACCGGATGCCACCCAGAACCAGCAGGCGATTATCCAGGCCTGTGTGGAACGGGTGCTCGACATTTTGGCCCAAAAGCAAGAGCGATAATCCATGAGTAATCGCGGCACCCTAGAAAAGTTATTGATTCAGGCCCACGAGCAACCCGACTACTCGGACGCGCCCGTGGGGGAATTTTCCGCCTACGTCAACCCCAAGGAGATCACCCTCTCCTACGAGATGGAGTACGACAGTGCCCAGGGGGCGGGCACCACCAACAGCCGCATGGAGTTCAAGAAGGTGAAGCCCGGTGACATGTCCCTTACCCTGTTTCTGGATGGCACCGGGGCAAACGGCGACCTGATCGACATTCAGGAGAAGATTGCCTCCTTCCAGACCGTCACCGGCTACAACGGCAACATTCACCGTCCCAACTACCTAAAGGTGGTGTGGGGCACCCTGCAGGTGAAGCGCTGTGTGCTCAAGAGCGCCTCCATTGCCTACAAACTGTTTCGGCCCGATGGCATTCCCCTGCGGGCGGTGATTACCGCGAACTTTACCGATAATTCTGACGACCAGACTCGCGTGGCCATTGCCCAGGATGAGTCCCCGGACTTAACCCATCTGCGTCAGGTAAAAGCTGGAGATACTCTACCCAGGCTGTGCTACGACATCTACGGCGACCCCCGCTACTACCTGGCCGTGGCTGAGGCGAACCAACTCGACCAGTTTCGCAATTTGCAACCGGGCATGCGTCTGGTCTTTCCTCCCCTGGCGAAGTAACGGAGCCCATCCCCCATGCCCGAAACCCGCACTCTCCCCACCGCCGCCCAGCATCGCGAGTTTACCGTTAAGGTCGCTGGAACCCCCCTGCCCAGGGAACACCAGTTGTTGGGGGCCTACGTGACGAAGGCGGTCAATAAAATTGCCTCGGCTCGGCTAATTTTTCTGGATGGCAACGCCGCCCAGGGGGACTTTCCCCTCAGCAATGGCGACCTGCTGGTGCCAGGACAACCCGTAGAAATCCTGGCTGGAGCCGTGGATGATCCGGTGTCGATTTTCCAGGGGGTGATTGTTGGCCAGGGGGTCAAGGTGCGGGAAAACACCGCTCCCCAACTGATTGTGGAATGTCGCCACGGGGCGGTCAAACTAACGGTGGGCCGCAAAAGCGCCTACTACGCCGACCAAGCCGACAGCGACATCATCACCACCCTGCTAGAAAACGCGAGTCTGGCCGCCGATGTGGAAGCAACATCCGTCACCCATGCCCACCAGGTGCAGTATGCCGCGACGGACTGGGACTTTTTGCTGACGCGGGCGGAGGCCAACGGCAAACTGGTGCTGACCAATACCAACCAAGTTGCGGTTAAAGCTCCAGATTTGAGTCAGAATCCAGTGTTTTCTCTCCAGTTTGGGGCCACTATTCTAGAGCTAGACACCAGCCTGGATGCCCGCACTCAATTCAACGCCGTTCAGGGGCTAACCTGGGATGCCGCCCAGCAGAGCGTCGTCACCGTGGCGGGGGAAGATCCTGGCCTAACCAGTCCCGGCAACCTCAGTCCGGAGGATCTAGCCGCCGCCATGGATCTAGCCGCCTATGCCTTGAAGAATGGGGCGATTCCAGAGGCAGAAGTTCAGAGTTGGGCGAACGCCCAGTGGCTGAGGGCGCAGTTAAATAAAGTCACCGGGCGGGTGAAGTGCGAAGGCATTGCCACGGTGAATCCCGGTGATCTGGTGGATCTCAGTGGCCTCGGCGACCGCTACCGTGGCCCTGCCCTAGTGACTGGCGTGCGCCAGGACTATGACCTAGTGCAGGGCTGGAAAACCCATGTGCAGGTGGGTGGCATCCCAGACTGGCTCGCCGACCGCGACCGCCAGGTGACCGTGGCCAAGGCCGGTGCCTTGCTACCAGGCGTCAATGGTCTGCAAATTGGCGTTGTGGTGAGCAACGAAGACCCGGAGGGCGAATATCGGGTGCAGGTGCGCATGCCCCTGGTGGATAGCCAAGATGACGGCACCTGGGCCAGGGTGGCCAGCCTGGATGCCGGGGAAAACCGGGGTTTTTTCTTTCGGCCCGAAGTGGGCGATGAGGTGGTGCTAGGGTTCCTCAACGATGACCCCCGCCAGGCGGTGATTCTGGGGATGCTCCACAGTAGTGCCAAGCCCGCTCCCCTGGAGGGTTCCGACGACAACCCCAAAAAACTTTACCAGAGCCGTTCCCAGCTCAAGATTGGGTTCAATGACGAAACCAAAGCCATCCTGCTAGAAACCCCGGCAGGCAATCGCATCACCCTCAGCGACGAGGATCAGGGCATCACTCTGGAAGACCAATCCGGCAATAAAATCGCCCTCACCTCCGACGGCATTGTGATCGAAAGTGCCCAGGCCATCCAGCTCAACGCCGGGACGGAGCTGACCCAGGAAGCGGGCACCAGTTTGACCGCCTCGGCGGGGACGGAGCTGACCGTAGAGGGAACCGCCAGTGCTGCACTGTCCAGCAGCGGCACGGTGAGGGTGAGTGGTACCCAGGTGCAATTAGGGTAAGGAGGTAAACCCATGACTAACAGCGACATCGACAGCACATCGTTTTTAGGCACCGGCTGGAGTTTTCCGCCGGAATTTCTGCTGGAAACGGGGCAAATCAAAATGACCACTGGCGAAGCCGATATTCAGGCCAGCCTGAAGATTTTGCTAGGTACCGTGATGGGGGAACGGTTTTTGAACCCTAAGTACGGGCTGAATTTGCAGGGCATTTTGTTCGACCCAATCAGCACGAATTTGCAAACCCTGCTGAAGGATCAGATCAAAACCAGTCTGTTGATTCACGAACCCCGCGTCAACGTGCTGCGTCTAGAACTTGACACCACCGCCCAGTTTGAAGGCCGCTTGGTGATTCATCTCGATTACGAAGTTCGGGCGACCAATTCTCGCTTTAACCTAGTTTACCCGTTCTACACCAGTGACGGCAACGAGGTCAGAAGCACCGTTGACCATAACCTCAGGTGATCGCCCCCATGGCAGACTCCACCATTGTTCAGAATTTAAGGTTTAAGCTGGGGCAAAGCCAGTCTGATCGGTTGCCGCCAGAACTGGGGGTGCATTTTGCCGATGTGGATGAACGGTTACCGGAAGACCTGCTAGCCTTTGTTCAGACCCTAGCCCAATTCGTCAACTACTACCGCCACAGCACCGACGCCCCCGTGGCCGACTGGCAATCCTTCTTCCCCTCAGATCTGGATTTCAGCCAGCTCATCACCGGCAACCAGGCCAAAGTATCGCCCCATCTGGCCCTGTTGTTGACCTTTCTGGAACTGTACCAGCAGCCCCAGCAGGTGCTGAATGACATTCCCGGACGGCATCTCACCTTTTATTACCAGGATGTGCTGCGGCTACAGCCCCGACCAGCGGTTCCGGATGTGGCCCATGTGCTGTTTGAGCTGAAGAAGCGGGCCACCCCCACCCTGATTACTCCCCAGACGTTGATCTCGGCGGGGAAAGATGCCACCGGAGTGGAACTGCTCTATGCGCCGCTGCGGGATACCGTCGTCAACCTGTCCCAGGTGGCGGAGGTGCGATCGCTATTCGTTGATCAGGCCGGCCGGGGAACAGTGCGCTACGCGCCTATTGCCAACTCCAGCGATGGGGTCGGCGGTAAGCTGTCGGAGGCAGGCCCCAAATGGTCGGGTTTTGGCCATGCTGATCTGCCTGCGGCGGACATCGGGTTCGCCCTAGCGGCCCCGGTGCTGCGAATGCAAGAAGGCCAGCGGCGGATAACAGTGATCTTGACCCTCAGGGATCAAGGGGGCCTAACCACCGCCGCCTTGAGGGATGCCTTCGAGGTGTTTATCACCGCCGAAAAAACCTGGTTTGGGCCTCAAACGGTCTCCCCCACCGTAACCGCCGATCATCAGGTGAGCTTCGATGTCACCCTGAGCCCGGAAGCCCCGCCCATTATGGACTACAACCGTGAGCTTCACGGCTACCAGTACAGTGCCCAGGCTCCCATTCTGCAGGTGCTGCTGAAGCCGAATGCGCCCAACCTAGGTTACCTCGACCTACGAGGCATCGAGATTGATCAGGCCCAGGTGAAAGTTTCCGTCAGCCAGGTTCACTCCCTAACGGCGGAAAACGACAATGGCCTGTTGAAGCCCACCAAGGCGTTTTTCCCCTTTGGCCTGGAACCGGCTAAGGGCTCAACCTTTCGAGTGGGCTACGGCGAAGCCCTGCACAAGAAACTGTCCCGACTCAGCCTCGTTCTGGAATGGGCAGACCTGCCAGCCTCGGGCTTTTCCAGCCACTATGCCAACTATGGGAAATCTGTCAGCAACACCGGCTTCACCGCCTCGGTGTCCTTCCAGGATGGCGGGCGCTGGCAGGTGGTGAATCATTCCGTTTCACTGTTTAACAGCGGTAATGGGGTAGCCCGTCGCACCTTGACCTTCACCCCCGGTGGCTCCAGCGTATCCAGCTCGGTCAGTGCGGCCAAGCAAATCTATGCCCTCCACCAGGTGGGGAGTGCCTGGTCCCAGCTGGCGGTCAACCAGCTTCTATTGAAGCAACCAATTCTCGGCAGTTTCAAAGCCGTTACTACAGACCCCGACCCTGGCATGATCACCCTCACCCTGGATCAGGACTTTCTCCATCGCACCTACCGCCGCAAGTCCACCGAGGACATGCTGAACTATAGCAATCAGGTGGTGAAAGCTTCCCTGGATAAAGACACCTATGATCCTCCCAGCAGTCCGCCCGCCCTGCTGAATGAGCCCTACACCCCCAAATTACAGAGTATTGCCCTGGCCTACGACGCCTACTCCGACGCGGTACCCCTCTCCACAAACCGCCTGGAGGATTTTGCCAATCCAGATGTGCAATTTTTCCACCTGGCCTACTTTGGTCAGCGACGGGAACACCGCTACCAGCGGGGGCAGGTTGGCTTTTTGACCCGCCTAGGCGTGACCCTGGTGCCCACCTATCCCCATGCCGGGGAGCTGTTGGTGGGGCTGAGTGACCTACAACCCCAGGATAGTGTCAGCCTTCTGTTTCAGGTGGCTGAGAGTAGCGCCAACCCCGATCATCCGCCCGAAGCCTTGACCTGGTTTGCCCTCTG
This sequence comes from uncultured bacterium, assembly GCA_964635665.1. Lineage (GTDB taxonomy): Bacteria > Cyanobacteriota > Cyanobacteriia > Phormidesmidales > Phormidesmidaceae > Nodosilinea. Next base: position 10,399 of record CAZWNR010000093.1, read on the forward strand.
CGACAATTACTGGAAACCCTTGGGTACCGAAGCAGTGGTGCTAGATACCACCCATCACCTACGCACCAGCGGCATCCTTCAGGTTGTGATTCCTCCGGAAGCGACCCTGGTGAATACCACCTTCCCCAGCGAGGAAGCAGGGCCAAAGGGACAGCGCATTTGGCTCAAGGCAGTGGTCGCCCACCACGTCGATGCCGTCTCCCAACTCATTACCATTGCCGCCAATGCCGTGGCGGTGCGCTTTGTGGATCGGGGCAATGACCCCAACCATCTGCAAACGCCACTAGAACCCGGTCGTCTCACCAAGGTGAAGGGAGGGCTGGCTACGGTCA
>CAZWNR010000094.1:0-10691 GCA_964635665.1 uncultured bacterium
TACGCGCCCCATTTACGACGGGTTAGACCAAGCCGACGAGGATCCGCAACTGGGTTCCGAACGGCGCAAACCCCAGGTGCCGCTTCAGCCCGTGGTGACGGCTCCCTTTGCGATTATTCGCTACATCAGCCACCCCAGTTTTGATCTCAATGAACCCTATTTAACAGAATGGACGCCCCGCCTGGCCCAGTGGTTGGCCACTGGTACTGAGGTCTACTTTTTTGCCCACTGCCCCCAGGAGATGAGGTCGCCCCCGGTGGCCCAGGCCATGTATCACCGTTTGCAACAGGCTGGGGTGGCCTTGCCAGATCTGCCCTGGGACGTTTGCCTAAAGCAAGAAGCCGAGGCAGAAGACACCTCGGCTCAATTGAGTTTGTTCTAAGGGGGTAGGTTTAGGCGTAGGGTGCATTGCTTCGCGAATGCACCTGCGTTAATGGGTCTAATCGTTTTCCCAGTCTTCGCGACCCATCAGGTCGGCTACTCGATCGCGCAGCAGAAAGCCGGAGGACTCTAGTTCGGCTTCAACCAACACCCACTCACGGGCGGGAATGTGACGGCAGAGGGTGTAGATGGGCTGCTGGCGACCCACCAACCCCTTTTGTACCAAGTGCCTGGCTTCGTCGCGAATGATGTCGATGGAATAGTGGAGGGACTGAAGCATAACTAAACCCTGTTACTGTGAAGGGGCAAATAGAAAACAGACCTAAAACGGTATCGCTGTTCCCAGAGGGGCAAGGTGCACCGCAGCTTGGAAACTTCTCTCAACTCGGAGCTTAAGTCTCCCTACCAGGACGCTACCCAAGGGATAACCACCATCGGCGTTGATAAGAATCTTTAGATTCCGTATCTCAGTTTACTGATATTTTTTTGAACTTGGTTAGTTAAGTTTGGGTTATTGTCCCCTTAATTGAGGCCCCGTGCCATTAACAAATGCTTTAATTTTGGGCAAGGGCTACTCTTTGGGCCTGTGACGAAATTGTGATTCACGGGTTCCTTTGGCCGGCGCAGCTTGACCTAATCGAACCTGGGCCAACGCCACGGCGAGTTCGATGGCCGCAACCATGCTGCTGGGGTCGGCCATCCCTCGACCTGCGATATCAAAGGCGGTGCCGTGATCGGGGGATGTCCGAATGAAGGGCAAGCCCAGGGTAGTATTGACGGCTCGATCAAAGGCCATCAGCTTCACCGGAATCAGGCCCTGGTCGTGGTACAGCGCTAGGTAGGCATCGTGGGCGGATTCGATAGCACGGGACTCGGTGCCAAACCAGGCTTGTCCGGGCCGCACCCACAGGGTATCGGGCGGCGTGGGGCCGTCCAACCGCACCTGGGGATAGCGCTGACGCTGGGCCTCCAGCCAGGGAATCAGCCAGTCCTGTTCTTCTCGGCCCAGTTGGCCCCCTTCGCCGCTGTGGGGGTTCAATCCGGCGATGGCGATTCGGGGTTCGGCAATGCCAAAATCTTGGCGCAGGCTGCGGATGAGTAAGTCTAGCTTTTGGGTCATCAGGGCCGGATTCAACACCTGGGGCACCCGCTGAAGGGGAATGTGGGTCGTGGCCAGCATCGTCCGCAGGGGCCAGCCCGTGTGGGGAGATCGGGCCACAAAGGCCATGGCAAAGTCCTGGATATTGGCCCCCTCCGCCAGCAGTTCCGTTTGGCCAGGGTAGTCGTGGCCCGCCGCTTTCCAGGCCGACTTGGCAATGGGCGCGGTCACAATCGCCTCAAACTGTCCGGCCACCGTGGCGGCAATGGCGGCTTGCAGGTAGGCGAAGCTGGCGGATCCAGTGGCAGTACTTTCCTGCCCCCAGGTGAAACCACCGTCGGCAAGCGAGGACGGTACTTCTACCAGCACGACCTGATCCAGCTTGGGCCATGCCTGATCACCCGCCTGATCCCTCAAGTGAGCTAGGGTTTGTTCCACCATTGACCCGCTGCCAAAGAGCGTGATCTTAGCTTGGGCTGACCAATCCTTAGCGGCCAAGGCCTTCAGCACCACCTCTGGACCAATGCCAGCCGGATCGCCGAGGGGAATGGCGAGACGAGGACTTTTGGTCGTTTCGGGGGCGGTAGACAACATGGGTTCAGGGATCAGGGGCATCGGTGGCGTCACCAAACGGTCTAAAATAAGGGCGGCTTGCGGAATGGGCTTTGATCCCAAGGTTCCAGGCACTCATCGAATGGAGCAGGGTTTTGAACACCCTAATTTATTCTTAGTTTGCGTTCAGACCAGCAGGATCGGGATCCATCCATGCAGCCTTGATATATCGATTTATCTGCTGTTGAAGGAGATCTCTAATGGGCGGCGAAATTTTTAGCACCTCTATTCTCATCTTTACCTTAACCCTAGTGGGGCTGGGGGCGGGCTTCCTGCTGCTGCGGATCCAGGGCGGCGAAGAGTAGATTTCTTCCCGACGGCCTACCGGGGGGAATCCATCTGATATTCTTAGAACAAGTTAACTTTTGTATCATTCCCCCATGAAAGTACTCGTTGTTGGCGCGACTGGCACCCTAGGCAGGCAAATCGTTCGCCGTGCGTTGGACGAAGGGCACGAGGTGCGTTGCATGGTCAGAAGCGCCCAACGGGCAGGCTTTTTGCGCGAATGGGGGGTGGAACTGGTGCGGGGAAACCTTACCCAGCCCGATACCCTACCCCCGGCCCTAGAGGGGGTAGATGCGGTCATCGATGCGGCGACGGCCCGTCCCTCAGAATCGGTTCAAACCGTGGACTGGCAGGGCAAAGTGAACCTGATCCAAGCCACCCAGGCCGCTAGCGTCAAGCGGTTTATCTTTATTTCCATCCTCAATTCTGAGAAATTTCCCCACGTTCCCCTCATGAACGTGAAGCGCTGCACCGAGAAATTTTTGGCCGAATCCGGCCTCGACTACACCATTTTGCAACCCTGCGGCTTTCTCCAGGGCTTAATCGGCCAATACGCCATCCCCATCCTCGAAAAGCAATCCATCTGGGTGATGGGCGAAGCGGCCCCCACCGCCTACATGGACACCCAAGACATCGCTAAGTTTGCGATCAAAGCCCTCACCACCCCCGCAACTGTCAACGGCACCTTCCCCCTGGCTGGCCCCCGCGCCTGGGGAGCCTACGAAATCATTCGCCTCTGTGAGCGCAAGTGCGGCCAGAGCTCTAAGGTATCCCGCATTTCCCTCAACCTGCTGCGCGTCATCCGCAAGGTGGCCTACTTCTTCCAGTGGGGCTGGAACTTTGCCGACCGCCTCGCCTTTGTGGAAGTGGTCTCTGGTTCTCAACCCCTGGATGCCCCCATGGACGAGGTCTACAGCGCTTTTGCCATGAACCCCGAAGACACCACCACCCTAGAAGACTACATGCAGGAATACTTCAGCCGCATTATGAAAAAGCTGAAGGAACTCGACTACGACCGCGACAAAGCCAGCAAGAAAAAGCTGCCTTTCTAACGTGGGCAGCCCATTGCGACCAAATCGAGACGATCCCCGGTGTCTTGGAGGCATCGGTGATCTGTGGTGATGGCTAGTATCCGGTGGGTTATCGCAGCTCTGGCCTCGGCTGCGGGTGGAAATTAGCGCTGGACGGGCCATCGGGCCTAGAATGCGGATGGACTCTGACCCGCTATGGTCTGAATGTTGTGAGAGCGTTGTCCTGCGATGGAAACCCCGGTCATCGATACGCTGCTGAAGCAAGGCGTGCAGTTTGTGCGGGTGGTGTGGTGCGACAACGGCAACGTGATTCGCGGCAAGGCCATCCACATCGGAGCCTTGGCGGGGCTGGAGGATGTGGGAGTGAGCCTGTCGGCGGCGCAGCAGGCGGTGCCGGTGACGGTGGATGGGGTGGCGGCGGGCAGTGGCCTTGGCCCGGTAGGGGAAGTGTGGCTGCGGCCCGATTGGTCTACCCTGCGGACGTTGCCCTATGCCCCTGGCCATGCGCGAGTGATTGGCACCATGGTGAGCCAAGGGCAGCCCTGGCCCTGGTGTGGGCGGCAGTTTTTGCGGCGCATGGTGCAGCAGGTGGCCGAGGCGGGTTACCACATCCAGGCCGCCTTCGAGCCAGAGTTTTATCTGCTGAATGGGCAAACCCTGGGGCTACTTCCGGCGGATCAGACCCCCTTTGCCGCCACCCTGGCGATGGATATCCACAGCGAGGTGATCAACGCCATCGCCGCCGCCCTCATCGATCAAGGCCTGGTGGTGGAGCAGTACTACCCTGAATCTGGCCCTGGGCAGCAGGAGATTTCCGTGCGCTACACCGACGCCCTGGGCGCAGCGGATCAACAGTTGGTCTACCGAGAAACGGTGAAGGCGGTGGCGCGGCAGCATGGCTGGCGGGCGTCTTTTGTGCCGAAGATCTTCGCCCAAGCGGCGGGCAGTGGCTGTCATCTGCACCTCAGCCTGTGGCAAACCGATGACCAGGGAACCGCCCAAAACGTCACGGGGGATGCTCAGGGAGGACTATCTGCGGCCACGGCCCACTTTATGGCGGGGGTGCTGCATCACCTGCCGGCCCTGATGGCCCTGACGACACCCAGTCCCAATTCCTACCGTCGTTTGCAGCCCCAGGCCTGGAGCGGAGCCTACCGCGCCTGGGGGTTCGACAACCGGGAAGCGGCCCTGCGGGTGCCCAGCCATCCCACCCTGCCCAGCCCCACCCACTGGGAACTGAAAACCGTGGACGGGGCCGCCAATCCTTACCTGGCCCTGGGGGCGGTGATGGCGGCGGGGCTGGATGGGCTGCGTCGGCAACTGCCCCTCCCCGATCCGGTGGCGGTGGATCCGGCTACCCTGTCGGAGGATCAGCGGCAGGCCCAGGGCATCGACCGTTTGCCCACCAGCCTAGACGTGGCGGTGCAGACCTTGGCGCAGGATCCCGTGTTGCCCCAGGCCCTTGGCCCTGAATTGACCCAAACCCTCATCGCCATTCGCCGCGACGAAATCCAAGCCCTAGCCACCCTCCCCCTAGAGGAAGAAGCGGCCCTGCTGCTGGAGCGCTACTAATCTTGTGCAACGGTGGCGCGACGGAGGCTTGCTAGGCCACGGGCTGGGCCATACGAAGTGCTTGGATGGTGGCAATGACGCCATCTGCGACCTGTTCGATTTCATCGGCGGTGGTGAAGCGGCCCATGCCAAACCGCAGGGTGGCGTAGGCGAGGTCGTCACTGTGGCCAAGGGCCTTGAGGACGTGGGAGGGCTGGCGGCTGGCGGAACTACAGGCCGATCCGGAGGAGATCGCCACCAGGGATCGTAGGCCCAGCAGCAGGGCTTGGCCATCGACCCCTTGCACACTGAGGTTGAGGTTGCCCGGTAGCCGCTGGCTGGGGTGGCCATTGAGGACAATGCCGTCGCAGACCTGCAACCTGGCCCAGAGGTAATCGCGCAGCCCCTTCAGCCGTGGGGTTTCCGCCGCCATTTCCGCGAGGCCCAGTTCCACCGCCTTAGCAAAGCCGACGATCTGGGGCGTGTAGAGGGTGCCGGAACGCATCCCCCGTTCGTGGCCGCCGCCGTGCTGTTGGGGGGCGAGGGTCACCCTAGGGTCGCGCCGCCGCACGTAGAGAGCACCGATGCCCTTGGGGCCGTAGACCTTGTGGGCGGTGAGGGACATCAAGTCCACCTGCATGGCCTGCACATCCAGGGGCACCTTGCCGATGGCCTGGGCCGCATCGCTGTGGAACAGCACCCCCTTAGCCCGACAGCGCTGGCCAATTTCCGCCAGGGGTTGCAGCACACCATTTTAGTGTCGTTATTGGCCGCCATCACCGACACTAAAATGGTGTCCTCCCGTAGGGCAGATTCCAACTCGTCTAGGTTGACTAGGCCATTGGCCTGGACGGGTAGCACGGTGATCTCAAACCCCAGGCTGGCGAGGTAGGTGCAGGGATCGAGGACAGCGTTGTGTTCGGTTTGCACCGTAATAATGTGTTTGCCTCGACGGAAATAAGCCTCGGCCACGCCCTTGATGGCCAGGTTGTTGGCCTCCGTGGCCCCGCTGGTGAAAACAATTTCCTCCGGGCTGGCGTTGATGGCGGCGGCTAGGGTGTCGCGGGCCTGCTTCACCGCCGCCTCTGCTTCCCAGCCATAGATATGGTTGCTGCTGGCGGCATTGCCAAACCGCTGGGTAAAAAACGGAATCATCGCCTCCATCACCCTTGGATCGACTGGGGTGGTGGCGTGGCAATCGAGATAGATGGGGCGCTGGGTCATGGCTGATTTCTCTGTTCTGGAGGAAGACCTCCCCTATGCTCTGATGATATAGCGGTTCCTCGGTTGTGGAAGGATAGCCATGGGCACCTGTGACCGGTTGAATGGGGGATTTGTTATGGCTGGGTGGGTACTGCGGATCGGGCTGGTGGGTTTGGTGAGTGTTTTGGTGCTGTTGGTGGAGCCTCGTCCGGCGGGGGCGGCCTTAGCCTGCCAGACCGTGGGAGACCATCGGCTGTGCTTGGAAACGGCGAAGCGGAGCGCCAAGTATTTTTGGCAGTACCAGGCGGCGGTAACGGTGGATGGACAATCGCTACCACCCCAGCGCTACGACTGTCGGCCCCAGGCCCCGGCACCCTCCATCGGGGAATCGGCGGGGACAGCGCTGGCGGAAGACCCTGCCCCAACAGCAACCGTGATCCAAAATTTTGTCTGTCGAGCCGTAACTCCTCGGCGCTGAGGGTTGGATTTGACACCCACCCCCGCAACCCAGCCTCCGTACAGTAGAGTGGGGCTGGGAGTGAATGGAAAAGGTCTCACCGCAGGGGCATGGTTTCTGGATATGTTTTGATATTGGCGATGCTGGTGCTGGGAGGAATCATTGCCACCGTCGGTGATCGCATCGGCACGAAGGTCGGCAAGGCTCGTCTCAGTCTGTTTAACCTGCGCCCACGCCAGACGGCCACCCTGGTGAGCATTGCCACGGGCAGCGTCATTTCCGCTTCCACCTTGGCCATTCTGTTTGGTATCAGTAGCCAGCTCCGTACCGGGGTGTTTGAACTGGGCCGCATCCAGGCAGATTTGACCAGCGCTGAGGATCAGCTCGCCCAAGCCCTGGCCGAGCAAGAGGGGGTGCGGGAGGATTTGAAATCTGCCTCTACGGAACGTCAGCGAGCTTTGGCACGGCTGCGGGAAATTAACCAGTCCCTCGATGAGGCCGTTGAGCAGCAGGAGCGCACCGAAGCCCAATTGCAAGGCACCCGCGACCAACTCGCGGCGGTTTCGGAGCAGGCGGCGGAGCTGAGGCGGTCTACCGACGCCCTGCGGACGGAGCGGGATCGCCTAGTACAGCAGCAGGCCACCATTCGCGCCCAAATTGCCGATCGAGATGCCGCCATTGCCGACCTTGACCAAGCCATTGCCAACCGCGACACCGCCATTGCCGAGCGGGAACAGCGGCTAGCCGACCTACAAACCCGACAAAACCTGCTGGCCCAACAGGTGAGCGACCTAGAAAGTCAATACCAGGGGCTTTTTCAGGGCAGCATTGTGCTAGGCCGCAACCAGGAACTCCTGTCCGGTGTGGTCACCATTAACAACCGTAGCGAGGCCCAGGAGACCGTTAATCAACTCCTCGCGGAGGCCAACCGGCGGGCGATCCAGGCCATCGCCCCCGGCACCGAGCTGGATCAGCCTGCCATTGCCATCGGCACCCAGGAGGTAGAACGCCTGATTGACCGCTTGGCAAGCGGGGGGCAGTTTGTGATTCGGATTCTATCTGCTGCTAACTATGTGATTGGTGAGCCCTGCGTGGTCAACGGCGAAGGGCCATGCATTCGGGTGTTTGTGGATGCTGGACCCAACGCCTTGGTCTATCCCCAGGGCGCAGTCATCTCCAGCGTAGCCCTAGAAACCGCCACCCGCAGCGACCAAGAACTGGTGGAGCGCATGAATGTGCTTCTGGCCGCCACCCAGTTTATCGCCAGCCAGAAGGGTGTAATCGAAGACGACATCATCATCGCCGACAACCGCACCGACACCCTACTACGCTTCCTCACCACTGTGCAGCAGGAAAATCAACCCCTCGATCTGCAAACCGTCACCCTTACGGATGTCTACGCCGCAGGCCCCATTCAGGTGGATTTAGTAGCAACCCGCAACGGTCAAAGGCTGTTCAGCACCCGTGATTTTGTCCGCTCTGCGCCTAGCTTCTAATACAGCTATCGTCACTTAGGCTAGGTTCAGACAACGTTCCAGCATTCTAACCTTTCAAGCAGCAACGTCTCAACCAGACTGGCTACGGCCATACCAAGGTCAACTGGCCCATCCCCAAGATACAGGGGCGCAGGAACCTTACTCCTACGGTCTCAATAACCGAGAGGATGTCCGCCCTGTGCCCCCTTGCCATCTGCGGTGAGGATCGGCTGAGGTGGCCTAGTCTGGCTTTTTCTCCGGCATCATGCACTTATCAGAGTCGCAGCCAGCAGGGCCAGCTTCAATCAGATCTCCGGCATCGTACATGGCTAGGGCCGAGTGGAAGTCCACCGTACCGCGACGAGCTTCGACCTTCTGACTTTCGGCCTCGTAGGTGGCCTTGTCAATCGGCTCGAAGGGCAAACGGGGGAAGGTTTGCAGGTCGTCGAACCGAGCCAGCAGCGCCGCCGAAATATAGCCCTCGTCGTTTTGGATAGCCTGGTAGATGCGCCCGCCTAGGGATTCCAGTTCCGGCTCCCGGAACTCGATGGTGGCTGAGGTGTTGTGGGTGGTGTAGTGCTTCTGCACCTGCATGTAGAAGTCGAACTGGGCCGCCGCCGTGAATTTTTCGATGGCGATCTCATCCGCACCGGGCAGGTTGGCCCAGGGCACTTCTACGGGAATTTCCACCAGCCACTCAGTACAGCGGGGGTCGAAGGGATCGTTCAGCAGGTTGCCGTTCTCATCCTTGTCGGACTGGGAGGGCACCACGGAATAGCCGTAATCAATACAGGCCATCGCCACCGGGTCGTTCTTGCGGAAGGTGATCCGCCGCAAAAAGCGCTGGGCCTTGGGTGGGTGCCAGCCAGGAGAAGCGCCCGTCAGTAGCGACTTCGTCCCCGCAGGCTGCACGGTGGTACAGCGGTTGGGCCGCTTCAGCCCGTGGCGGTCGCAATAGTCCCACACCACCCGATGGACGATGTCCTTCCAGCGAGTCAGGTAATCCTGCTCTTTTTGCTTAAACGCTAGCCCCTGCATGGTGTCGGGCCGACCTGCCTCCCACCAGCGCAGCCAGTCTACGCCGAAAGCCTGCACAAAGAAGTCAAACAGTCCGGTGAAGGACACGCCCACGATAGGGTCTTCCAATCGCGACTGCTGGTAACGCGGCTCGTTAAATTGGTGATTCAACAGCACCGCCACCGACAGCGCCGCCGCCGTAAAGGCATCCTCTTGATCCTGAAGGTTGCCAGGATCAAGCTGGTTCAAATGTACCTCAGAAAGGTTGCAGTGAAAGTTGGATCCAAGGATCTCACCGCAATTGTGAGCCACCAGGCCATTGGCATCGAACCGGGCGGGGCCAGGGACGGTACAGTCGTAGACCGCTTCCACGCCATCGGGCACAACGCTGGACACCGTGGCCGTAAACCGTTCCCGATTGGGCCGACGCTTGTATTGCCCCAACACCCCGGCCAACTTCGCCGCCTTGGCGGGTTCTTGGAACCCGATCAGATCTGCGAAAATCTGAAGGTTGTCGTTGGCGATCACCAATTCATGCTGGGTTTGGCAGAAATAGGGGGCGGGTTCCCGATTGGCATCGGGCAGTTCGCGATAGGCCTCTGAGCGCCGCTCTTGGTAAATCGTCGCCACAATTCCTAAACGACCCAGCATCCGCTGTACCGCTTGCAGGTTAGTTAGGTTGCTTTGGGCCAGCCGCACACTAATCCCCTTTGCTTGGCTACCCTGGACGCTGCCATCGGCATCAAACAGCCCTTGCAAAAAGCCCTGGTAGAACTCGTAGCTGCCCTGTTCAACGGCGGTGGTGATCACCTTATGGCCGGGGGCAAGGCCAAATTCTGCTGCGAGGCTAGCCAATCCCGCCGAGTTCACCACCCGATGCTTGAGTTGGCGGTGATAGTGGGCCGCTGCGGTGCGGCGTTCGTAGCCCACGGTGGTTTGCAAGAGGGCAATGGCGTGCTCGCTCATCGCTTCCTGGGATTCCCCCCAGAAGCGCAGCAGGGCCGAGTCATTCCACTGGGTTTTGGCCAAGCTGCCGTCGCCTACCAAATTGCCCAGCAACCAACCCGCTTCCCTGGTGCCCTGCCCGTCCCAGGGTTGTAGCCCCCGGTGGTTGTGCAGCAGGATGCGATCACCCGGTTGCAGGGTTTCGGCCTCCACCCATTCGGTGTATTGAGCCTTTTGGGTTTGTGCTGTCACTTTCAGAACTTTGTGGCTCCCGGTCAAACGCAGGTTGTGCCCCTCGGCAGTGCTGAGCTTGAGAACAGGCTTGGTGCCGGAATAGAAGAAGCCCTCGGCAGTGGTGCTGAACAGTTCACCATTGACATAGGTACTGTGCTGCTGGCCGATCAGATCCTTGACCTGACGGGGGCCATCGCCCGTATGCACCCACGTATCCACCGTTACGCAGGGGTTCAGGCCATAACGGTCATCCCCACCCGCTCGACGCTTGGCCTCCCCAGCCCACTGGATTGCGCCCTCGCCAGAATAAAACTGCTTCCGTACCGAGTCTACACAATCCTGAAGACTAGGCTTTTCGTGGAAGACGCGGGTGTGGTTGGCCATCCGCAACACGTCCCGTT
>CAZWNR010000095.1:0-10603 GCA_964635665.1 uncultured bacterium
CCTATGGCACCAGCGGCAAGGTCTACCGCATTGAGGTGGTGGGTGCAAACCTGCCTCGCTACCCCAAGGTGCGTCGGATCAACACCGCCTACCTGGTGCCCTACGAGCAGCTCTCGGCTAAGCTGCAACAGATTAACAAAATGGGCGGTCGGGTTACTAGCATTACCCAAGCCAGCATGTAGCATCACCACACGGTGATCGGCGCGTGGGGGTGTCATCTTGAGATGACGTCCCTGCGCTTGTTTAATGTAAAGCCTGTTCAACGTTGTTAATGCGGTGCGTTGTTTCCCCTACCCGTGAACACCACCCTACGTTTAGGAGAATCCCATCCCATGCTCACTCAAACCGCCTTTGGTAGCCAATCGACCTCCCCCTCTGGCAGCCGTGTCTTCCTCTACGAAGTAGAAGGGCTGCGTCAGAATGACGAAAATGATAAAGCCAACTATCCCATCCGCAAGAGCGGCAGCATCTTCATCAAGGTGCCCTACAGCCGTATGAACGAAGAAATGCAGCGGATTACCCGCATGGGCGGAAAAATCGTCAGTATTCAGCCTCTTTCGGATAGTTAGGTCGCCTGGAAGCCCTCATCCCTGCCCCACTCCCACAAAGCTACGGCTTATACACAAATCTCTATCTTGTTTTGCGAGGTTTGATTCTCCCTAGCCCCCCCTTCTCAGGGGGGCTAGGGTTAAAGTTTCCCTGAAAAGGGGGATTTTGGGGCATCTGCCAGCCTCTAATAGATAGAAACAAGCGATGTGGCCAGTAACCCACCAGCGGCGGGGCGCTGACACAGGGTTATCTTTGATTTCTGGTGGTGAATGCGGCTACAACCGAGGCTTAGACTACGGACAGGTAGGATTACCGCCGCGAGTGCACCCTACGGGGTCATCAATCCTGTGTTGAACGAATACGTGTTGAACGAATAAAACGAATCGGTTGGGTTAAAGACAGGCTATCCATGCAGACTAATGCGCAACAACTGGTGAATTCCCAGGGGGAATCCCTCACGGTGGAGCAAGCCGTAGCGAACCTCCGGCAAAGGGAGGATACGGGTCTGCGCTACTATGCGGCTTGGTGGCTGGGGCGTTTTCGGGTGACTCAAGCCGATGCAGTGGATGCTTTGATTCAAGCCCTGGCAGATGAGTCGGATCGAGCCCCCGATGGCGGGTATCCTCTGCGACGGAATGCAGCCCGTGCCCTGGGTAAGTTGGGGCAAACCCGTGCGGTAACTCCCCTGATTCAGTGTTTGACCTGTAACGATTACTACGTGCGGGAGTCGGCGGCTCAAGCATTGGGGGCCTTAGGGGATGATCGAGCGATTCCGGCCCTGGTTAATTTGTTGACGGGGGGTGTAGAAGCGGCGGTTCCGGTCGAAGGTAAGCCCCATCTCGTCCAGCCCTACAACGCAATTTTAGAAGCCCTCGGCTGTCTAGGGGCACAGATTGCGGTAGACAAGATTCGCCCCTTTTTGAGCCATCCCGTGGCCCAGGTGCAAAATGCGGCGGCGCGGGCGATGTACCAGCTCACCGGAGACGATAGCTATTGCCAGCAATTAGTAGAACGACTTCAGGAACCCAACCTACAGCTGCGGCGTTCGGCCATGATGGATTTGGGGGCGATTGGCTACCTCCCGGCGGCAGAACCGATTGCAGCGACTTTAGCGGAAAATAGCCTGAAATTAATTGCCCTCCAGGGCGTTTTGGAGGCGCATCTTCAGGAAACTCGCTTTCCCGACGCCAACCTGACCCCGGAGGCGCAGCGGGTATTGGCGCTGATGGATACCTTGCTCTAAGGTCAGCCGGTGGAGAGGCATTCGAGTAAGCGCAGGGTATCAACAAGGGATGGTAGACCAGTGATTGTGAAGGATAGTCCTAGCATGGATCAACCCAGCGTCGTCAACGCAGATCTGGTTCCTTGGATTCGGGCCGTTGAGGAAGCCGACTCGAAGGGGGCCATGGTGGCAGCGGTGGGTCGTTTGGCGGCGCAGCGTCATCCTGGGGCCATCCCCACCCTAATTCGAGTGCTGGGCTACAACAATCCGGGGGCGGCGGTGGCAGCGGTGGATGGATTAGTTGCCCTAGGGGCATCCGCTGTTCCGGCGTTGCTGGAGGAACTAGACGGCTATAACTATGGGGCGAGGGCCTGGGCGATTCGGGCTCTGTCGTTGATTGGTGATCCCCGTGCCTTGGAGATTCTGCTAGAAACCGCCACCGGGGATTTTGCCCTGAGCGTGCGGCGTGCGGCAGCCAAGGGGTTAGGACACCTGAACTGGAATTTGTTGCCTACCGATCAAGTGATCTCAGCCCAAGCCCAGAGCCTACAGGCGTTGATTCAAGGCACTGAAGACCCTGAATGGGTAGTGCGCTATGCCGCTGTGGTGGGCTTACAGGGCTTGGCCTTCGCCCTCCGTGAAAGCTCGCAGGGCAAAAGCTTTTCAGCTCTTCAGCAGCAGCTCCAGCAGGTCTACCAGCAGGATAGCTCCCTGGCGGTTCAGGCGAGGGCCCACCTTGCCCTGATGACCTTAGCTGATTTACCCCAGGCAGGGGATGATTAGGCTGAATCGCCAGACATCACTCGTGGATGCTGCCATCGGGCATAGTAGCTTTGGTCAGAATAGTGTTCATGAGGATGGCACTACTCATTTCAGCCCGATCTAAAACGGCTTCCGTGAGGTCAGCATCGGTTAAATCAGCTCGTCCTAGGTAGGCCTGCACCAGCACAGCCTTGCGGAGATGACTGCCCCGCAGACTGGCACGGGCTAAATCAGAACGATTAAAACGACTCTCCTGCAAGTGGCATCGGTTGAGTTGGGTCTGATTGAGAATGGCGTCTGTGAAATCAGCCCCAGGCCCTCGCACATGGTTGATCTGGGCCAAGCTTAGGTTGCTGCGGGTTAAGCGGCATTGGGTGAGGTCGGCATCATTGAGGTTACCGCCACTGAGGTCAACCCCGGTAAGATTCGTGTTGTTGAGGAGGGCTCCCTGAAGATTGGCTCCCTTCAGGTTGGCATCCCGCAGCGTCGCTTCACTGAGATTCGCCCGACTCAGATCAACGTAGGCTAGGTCTGCTCCAGAGAGGTTAGTCCCCCTCAGGTCAGCCTGGTATAGCTTGGCTCCGCGCAAATTGGTGGTGTACTTACGGTTTTCCTGGCGCAGGTTGGCCCCCCTCAGACAGGCCCCAGTTAGGTTCGCGCCACTCAGGTCGGCATTGCGGAGATCGGCTCCCATCAAGTTGGCGTCCAGGAGGTCAGCGAGGGTCATTTTGGCGCTCCGCAGATCAGCCCCCTGAAGGGTGGCTCCATGGAGATCGGCATCGTGGAGGATGGCCGCCGATAGATCGGCCTGGTTGAGATTTGCCCCCCCCAGTTGGGCACGGGACAGATTGGCTTGACGCAGGCGCGCTCGGGTGAGGTAGGTGAAACTGAGATCGGCATTTTCCAGATCCGCCTGCATTAGATTGGCCCCAATCAGGTCAGCTCCAGCTAGGTCAATGCCCACAAGCGTGAGACCTTTGAAGTCCATTTGCCCACAGGCATAGGATTGCAGCAATTCGGTGGCATTCATACAAACACCCTAGGGCACTAGGCGGAGGATAGCGCCGAGGAACGCGAGTAGGGCGTTGCGGCTGGCGAGGTGGAGGACGCTTGGGCAGGCAACGAGTTGTCCCCTGGGGTAAGGGTCCCCGGAGGATCGAGGGGTTCTAGGGCCAGGTCTGGATCGTGAGGATAGTATGCCCGAATTGACCGAGTGATGGTATCCGCTACGGGAATGGTTTCCTCGGCTTGTCCTAGGCAGTGGGCCATAATGGTCAGCTTACTCTCTAAGTCTGTATAGCTCGGACAATATTCAAAAATCCCGTGAAGCAAATCATCGAGGGTCGTATGTTTAAGATTAGTCCAATCTTGGGCTGTGTAGCTAAAGGGGCCGTGGAGGCAGGAATGCAGCAGGATTTTAGCCCGCAGGGGGTTGGCATACTGCAAAATGTCAATCCGTAGATCAAACAACACCCGACGATCGCGAATGGGTCGTGCGGATCCCTCCTCTAGGGCTGTGATGCCCTGGTGAGCTAGGGGAGGAGAGGCCGACTGAAGGGTGGTGACCTCTCCGCTGCTCGTGGGGGACGGGGGTGGGGTAGGAGTTACCACCGTATGATCTGGAGCGGAATCTTGGGGAGCGCTACTGGGGGGAGCCGACAACTGAGGTGCCCCCGCCGTGGCGTAGAGGGGACGGAGCAACTGAATGAGATGATTGGCCAACCGCGTATACTCTCGCCGTCGATTCAGCCGACTGACGATGCGTCCTAGGTGGTAACGTAAATCCTGACTCTGGGGAGCGGTTTGAACCACCTGCTGGATTAACGACGGCAGATCTACTTGATCCATCACAGCAGCCTCATTCTCCCAGCTGTTGTACACAACGCAGTACAACAGCTTGCGTAGGCGCAGAAAGTCGTCTTGCTGAATGAGGTGCTGGGCAATAAGGTCGCACCGTTCCTCTAAGGAACGTATCGTGAGAACCGTGGTGCCGTTTTGAAGTTCCTCCGTGGTGGGTTGCAGGGCACGCACATACCAAGGCTGAAGCGCCCTCAAAATGAGGGCCGCTACCTCCATATACACCCCTTGTCGATTCAGGCCTAGCACCACTCGCTGAAGTTGTTGTTCTAGATCGCCTAGGGTAGGATAGCGTTCCCGCAGGGACAACAGGAGGGTATGGAGATCAAACTGATCGAGCACCAGTGAATCATTCTCCCAGGCTTGCTGGTAGATGGCAAACAGCAGTTTTTTAATCCGGATCGCCTGTTCGTGGTGGGTGAGCGCATGGATAGCCAAGCCCAGCAGTGCGTCTGCGCTCATAGGTACCGTATGGGTTGGCTCCCCTGTGGAGGGTGGGCCAGAATCGAGATCGGAGTAGGGATGGATCTGGTAGGCCGGGACCGGCTCGTGAATATTCTTGAGGGATAGCGCCCCAAGGAAAGTGACATTGAGATTAAGCCGCGCCTTAACCACGTCAAAGATGGTCTGCGATACACAGATCCCCCGAGGCTGGGCATAGGTCTGGAGGCGAGCGGTGATATTCACGCCGTTGCCCATCACATCCTGCTCACTGACGACAATATCGCCCAGGTGAATACCAATGCGATGATCGAGGTATTGATCTGGATCTAGACCCAGGGTTTGTTCTGTGAGCTGACGCTGCATTTCCAGACCGCAGGATACGGCTTCCACGGCACTGAGAAAGTACATCAACAACCCGTCCCCCGTAGACTTGAGCACCTTTCCGCCAAAGTCAAGGCAAATTTGGGCAATGAGGGTTAAGTCCCGATCAATCAACCGTAGGGTCAGGGCTTCATCCACCGACATACGGGCACTAAACCCGACGGCATCGGTCACCATGATGGCTGCCAGCAGGCGTTGTCCGTCGGAGAGGGATGACACGCGATGTTCCATAGCAACACATGATAGGGCACAGCTATCTGTTGAGGGGGCGAGGGTCGGAAAAGACGCTTCTGCAAAGTCATCCTCATATTGCCCTAATCCGCCGGGGGAAGCGCCATGGAGCCTTTTAAAGTTACTGGAGTTTACCCAGTCTTCATATCCGCAATGGCTCCCCGTGCCATGGCCGCAATGGCTTGATCGGTAGCCTTGGGCAGCTGATAGTACCGTCCTCCGGCGGTTCTGGCCAATTCCTTACCAAAACCCGTGGATACAAACTTGCGCTCGGTGTCAATAATTAACAACTGGTGGCCAATGCCGCGAATCCGGGCAGCAATGTCTAGCAGCTCCTGCTTAATGTCGGGTTTTTCATCGGCATCCATGGGTTCACCCAAGGAACGGGCCAAGGGAATATTGCCCCGCCCATCGGTGATGGCCACAATCACCACGTTGCCGATGTCCCCCGACTGCTGGGCGTTGGTGCCCACCCGCACGGCCTGGGTGAGACCGTGGGCCAAGGGGGATCCTCCGCCACAGGGCATCCGCTCTAGGCGACGACGGGCCATGGCGATGGAGCGGGTGGGGGGCAGCAATACCTCCGCCTGCTCACCCCGAAAGGGAATCAAGGCGACCTGGTCACGATTTTGGTAGGCTTCGGTGAGCAAATTCAGCACCGCGCCCTTGGCCGACTGCATTCGGTTCAGGGCCATGGAACCGGAGGCATCCACCACAAAAATAATCAGCGATCCGGCCCGTCGGGCCAGACGTTTGGCTCGAATATCCCCCGATTCTACGACCACCCGCCGATGGGGCTGGCGTTCCCGGCGGGACTTTTGATAGGGTGCTGCAGCCCGCAGGGTGGCATCCACGGCAATGCGACGCACAGGTCCCTGGGGCAGGAAGGGTTTGATGTAGCGACCACGCTCGTCGGAGAACACCAAGCTTTGCCGCCCAGATTTCCCCTGACGGCTCATGGTTTGAGCAAACACCAACATGGAGGGATCTAGAATTACCCCCTCTGGATCAAACACAAACTCCTCAGGAATGCTGGGGGGCGCGTCATCCTCGTCGTTGTCAGACTCGTCTTCATCCTCCTGATCGTCCTGATCCTCTTGCTGATCCTGGGGATCGTTGTCTTCGGGATTGGTTTGGGGTGGCGGCGGTGGCGGCGGCGGCGGCGATTCCTCCGGAGGCATATCTTGGGCAAACTGCGACCGGGGCACAATCACCAGTTCCACCGCCACCCGTAGGTCGTCAGCGTTCACCTCGGCCCGTCCCTCTAGGGCGGCATGGGCCTTGGCGACCCGCACCGCAAAAATTTCCGCCCGATGCCCCTGAATCCCCCCCCGCAGTGCTTCCGTTACCAGGTACTGCACCTGCTCCCGGCTAATGGTGACATCCTTCAGCCACTCCCGCGCCAAGATAATTTGGGTCTTGAGGGCATCAATCTCGTCGGCATACTCCGCCAAAAAGCCCTGGGCATCTGCCGCATAGCGACTGGTTTGGTCTACCACCGCCACCCGATTTTCGAGGGTCATCGCCCCATCCGCCGACAGGGCAATGGCAATCCGATCCAGTAGGTGCTCCCGCAGGGGCCCCTCTTCTGGGTTGTAGGTGGCAATCAGCAGGGGAGCACAGGGGTGCTGAAAACTCAGCCCCTCCCGCTCTAGCTGGTTACGCCGATCCGTTAGAGCTGCCAGCAACAGATTGGCAATTTGGTCATCCAGTAGATTGAGTTCATCGACGTACAGCACTCCCCGGTTGGCCTCCGCCAGCAGACCGGGCTGAAACACGCTTTCCCCTGCCTGAATCGACTTAGCCACATCCACAGAACCTAGGAGTCGATCTTCGGTGACCCCCAGGGGCACCTGGATGAAGGGAGCGGGAACTACCCGCGTCGGCAGATCAGCGGTGGCATCCCCGCCCGGAAAGCGAGCTAGGGTTTGGTCGTCCCACTGGTGGGCATCGGTAGGATCGGCATTGCAGCAAGACCCCTCCACCACCTCAATGGGGGGCAACAACTGGTGTAGCGCCCGCGCCATGACTGATTTCGCGGTTCCCCGCCGTCCGGCAATGACCACGCCTCCCAAGCTAGGATCTACGGCGGCTAGTAGGAGAGCCATTTTAATCGCCCCTTGCTCAACCACCGCCGCAAGGGGAAAGACAACCGGAATGGGAGAATCTACCGTAGCAACCATAGGAACTATAAGGGCATTTAGTCTCACCATATCAGGAATTGACCCGTCCAAGGGTCGATTCAGCCCGGCTTGCCCCAGCGAATCAGCGCCTGGGCTAAAGTTAAATTCCAGCCAGCCAAAACGGTATGGATTCGCACTGCCCCACCGAAAATAAAATCGGTACACTGGAGGGTAGCGATCTCCGTAAAATTCCCTGGCGCGTTATTTTTTTCGTGAAGCTAAAATCCGTTGTTTCAGGGTTGGGAAATTTCGTAGAGTCCCCCATGGTATGGAGTACATCTACCCTTCGCCTGGGGCTATGCCTCGGTCATGATCGTGATATACCGCCCTACCTTCCCTACGCCTGTGTCATCTCAACTCGACTCCCTGGCTGCTTTAGCCGACTCCCCTGCCCACGCCATCGAATGCAAATTTCTATTTGACCGGGATCTCTACACGCCCTGCCATATTTGGGCAGATGATGTTAGCCATCGCCTCCCAGCGGTGTATGTGGATAATCAGTTCTATAGTTTCTTCAAAGTCATCAACAACCCGCAAAAGCTGTTAGAAATTGTGGCGCGTTTGGGTAAGCGCGATGACAAGGTGGCCATTACACTAACGAAGCAGGGCTACGCCCTTTGGGCCTACGAGCCTCAGGCCCAGTATTCCCCTCCCCCTCGGCAGCCCAACCACCGGATTTACCCAGTCTTTGGCCCGAAAAACTGTCTCCTGCTGAGCGATCCCCAAGCCTATCAACCCTGTCAGGTGCAGGTGCCCGATGTGGCCAAACCCCTGGCGGCCATTGCCTACCGAAACCGCTACTACAGCATTTTTAAGCAGGACAAGGACGCGGGAAAGCTCCTAGACATTGCCGCTAAACTAGCCCGCCGAGGTGACGAAACCCTGATTACCACGACGGATGCTGTCTACCGCCTAGGTCTACTCGAGCCCAATGGTCGCGTGCTTTAGACCGTCAGGGAAGGCTCGCTAAGGTGATAGGTTTAATCTTGGGTTTCTTTATCCACAGTGGGGGCTTCGAGCGGAGCCTCCGTTGATTTTCAGGGAGGCTCCGCTTGAAGCCCATCCAGCATTGATCCTACGAGGTAGCGTATGACGGACTCATCGGCATCCATTACTGTTTTTATCTGTGGGTCTGCCTTGCGGGGGCAGCCCGATAACCAGAATCTCCAGGGCGCTGAGTTTTTGCGGGCGACACAGACAGCGCCCATCTACCGTTTACACGCCGTGAAAGACGGCTGGCACCCCGGTATTTACGAAGTGGGGGACGGGGGAATTTCCATCCCTGGGGAGCTTTACGCCATGACCCTTGAGCAGTACACCTACTTGAAGGACAACGAGCCTCCCCATATGTATCCCCAGGAGGTGCAACTGGCGGATGGCGGCACGGCCACCGCGTTTCTCTATCCCAAAGCTCTGATTGACGAGTATGGCTGGCCAGATATTTCCGAGTATGGTGGCTGGGCCGCTTACAAAGCGGCAACGGTGGCCTAGGAGATGGTTACTCCGGCATTGACTGGGGAAAGTTACGATGTAGCCTTAACCTTCAGGGAAGTCCTAGAGAAACGCCTGATAGTTTTGCCCCAGATACAGCGCCCGCTCTGCCTTGCGCCGACGTTCTAAGCCTGCCATCACCCGTCCCCCGGCATAGACCCACTTGAGGAACTCGTTGGCAGCCCCGGCGGTGTCACCAGCATTGTGCTTTTTGAGCAGAGTGGACGTTCGCAAATTGTTTGGCCCCACATTGAAGGTGAACGATACCAGGGCGGCAAACTGATTGCTGGTGGGGGTGCGGGTCACGGATTGAGTGACGGCCCGCTCAAACACCAGCAGATCGCGCTTAAGGATTTCTTCGGCCTGGGCTGCGGTGATTTTCAACCCAGGGTAAACCTTGGGATCTCCAGCAGCGGAGGTATGCCCGTAGCCAATCGTCCAGGGTTCGCCACCGGTGCCAGGGTCGGGGTAGGCCGTAGTCGCGAGGCCCTCAAAGGCCTTAATCACGGCTAGCCCCGCTGCATTGATGCGGCTGTTGCTGCTGGGGGCCGTTCTCGCAACGGGCTGGGGGGCCGGGGGTGGCATGGGCTGAGGCTCTGGGGCTCCGGTGCCGATGGCCACAGTCATGGCACGGGGGTAGTCTTCGCGGGCAAACCAAGCCTTGAGACTCGCAATGTTGACCACCTTCTCCTTGGGATTGGTTTGGGAGGGGTACTTGGTGATGCGAGAAATCCAGTAGCCGCCCTGCATTAAATAGATGGCAATGTCAGTTTCCTTAATCCAGGTGCTCACGGGCGCTTTCCCCACTCCACATACCCGAAATTTACAATACTTTCCCAAACATGGGGCACGGACTTTGCGGATCGTTGGGAACACCCCAGGCCCAGCCCCCTTGCCATCACAGCCCTCCCCGCCAAGGTGGGCTTAACACCAGCCCACGGGTTGAATGCGAGGGAATGTAACGCAAGCCCCAGACAGACGGGCGGTCAGTCGTTAAGATGGTCGGAGTATGCCCCTGGGCACTATTTTCCTCCTAATCTATGGCTTTGCTCTCAGCGACCGCTGCCCCTCCTACGCTTCTGGTGTCCCCCACCATCCGCCGTCTGTCCAACGGCCTCACGATCATTGCCGAGCGAATGCCCCTAGAGGTCGTCAACCTCAGCCTATGGCTGCGGGTAGGGTCGGCGGTGGAAAGTGACGCCATCAACGGCATGGCTCACTTTTTAGAGCACATGATTTTTAAGGGCACCGCTGACCTGCCCTGCGGCGAATTTGAACGACGCATCGAGGAACGGGGAGCCGTCACCAACGCCGCCACCAGCCAGGACTACACCAAGTATTACATCACAACGGCCCCCCAAGACTTTCGGGAGTTGGCTCCGCTACAAATTCAGATGGTGGTGGCTCCCCGTCTCAGCGAAACGGACTTTGAGCGGGAGCGGCCTGTGATTCTGGAGGAAATTCGCCGTGCCGACGACACCCC
>CAZWNR010000096.1:0-6959 GCA_964635665.1 uncultured bacterium
GGGCAAAACGGGCCGCGTGTTTGGCCATCTGCAAGGGCTGCTGGTGATGATGAAGGGCCTGCCCCTGGCCTACAACAAGGATTTACAGGAAGACAAAGAGGCCATCTTTGACACAGTGCAAACGGTGCGCGGTTGCCTAGAAGCGATGACCATTCTGCTAGCCGAAGGGGTGACCTTCCGGGTGCCTCGGCTGCGGCAGGCGGTGAATGAAGACTTCTCTAACGCCACCGATGTGGCCGATTATCTGGCGGCCAAGGGCGTCCCCTTCCGGGAAGCCTACAACCTGGTGGGGCAGGTGGTGAAGACCTCCCTAGCGGCCAACAAGCTCCTACGCGACCTAACCCTGGAGGAATGGCAGTCCCTCCATCCCGCCTTTGAAGAAGACATCTACGAGGCGATCACCCCGCAACGGGTCGTTTCGGCCCGCAACAGCTACGGCGGCACCGGGTTCGACCAAGTGCGCCAAGCCATCCAACGCGCCCAGCAAATTCTGGGGGACGACTAGATGGCCATTAGTCTATGCATGATCGTCAAGGACGAAGCCGCGACCCTAGGCCAAGCCCTAGCCAGCGTTGAGGACGTGGTGAGCGAAATTATCGTCGTGGATACCGGATCTACCGATGACACCGTCGCCATTGCCGAATCCCACGGGGCCAAGGTGCATTCCTTCTCCTGGGTGAACGACTTTGCCGCCGCCCGCAATGCCTCCCTCGCCCACGCCACGGGGGATTGGGTGCTGGTAATCGATGCCGACGAAGTCCTACAACCCGAAGTCGCCACCCTACTGAAACAGTTAGATCAGGGCCAACCCCTAGGGGACATCCCGGCAGGAAATGTCCTCGCCGTAAACTTGCTGCGGCTGGAACTAGGCGCACCCCAAGCCCCCTACACGCTGATCACCCGTCTGTTTCGGCGACGACCTGAGATTCAGTTCAACCGCCCTTACCACGAAACCGTAGACGACCGCATTACCGCCCTTCAAGCCCAGGAACCCCACTGGCAGGTGGTCACATTAACCACCGTGGCCCTCCACCACACCGGATATGATCCGGCGGTGGTGGTGCAGCGGGGCAAATTTGACCTAGCCCAGCGGGTGATGGAGTCTTATCTGGCGGATCATCCCAACGACGGCTATCTGTTGAATAAGCTCGCGGCACTCTATCTGGAATCGGGCAAGCCCGATCAAGCGATTGACCTGCTGAACCGCGCCCTGGCCCACCTCGACAGCCTGGATGCCCTCACCCGCTACGAAATCTTCTACCATCGCGCCCTGGCCCAGGGGGATGGCCACCCCGATCAGCCCGACCTCGCCGCCGCTGATTACGAAGCTGCCCTTGCCGAGGACGTACCTGCAATCCTAAAACTAGGCGCTTGGATCAACTACGGCAGCCTGAAAAAAGCCCAGGGGGATCTCCTGTCCGCCGTTGAGTTATTTGAGCAGGCTATCGCCGCCGCCCCCACCCTGGCCATCGCCCACTACAACCTGGGCACCGCCCATCGGGCCAGGGGCTACCTCGATGAAGCCATCGCTGCCTACCGTCAGGCCATTGCCCTCCAGCCCCACTACGCTGAGGCCCACCAAAACCTAGGGGTCGCTCTGTTCAAGCTGGGGCAACTGCCCGAAGCCCTGAACGCCTTTAATCGGGCCATCAACCTCTATGCAACCTACGACCCTGAAACGGCCCAGCGCCTGAGGCAGGGGGTGCAACAACTGGGTATTCCCCTCAACCTGCTGGCTGATGCTCAGTTGCTATAGATGTTTTGTGCCATGGGTATCTTGGCAAGGGAGGCTCACTTGCTGTAGCGGGGATCGTTCCAGTCAAAGTCAAGCCCGCCGCCATTGCTTTGGCCTTGATTCTGTCCTTGGGTAGGCTCTTGGTTGCGTCGTCGCTGCCAGGCAATGCTAGAACCGTAGGTACCAGGACGCCAGTGTTGACCATGGCCACCTGTGTTGCCGCCGGAGGAGGCCGCAGGGCCTGCGTATCCGGTGGTGGTGGGGGATGTGTAGTTACGTTCCCCCGCCAGAGGGCGATACCGGGTGCGATGGGAACCCTCTAGGTCGGCATCTGGAACCTGGGGCAAACTCCCAGAACGGCTGCCCATCATGTCTCGCAGGCGATTGACGACCCCATCCCAACCTAAATCGGGCTGTTTTAGAAGATCACGGAGGGAATCCAGCACGCCACTGGCTTCGTCCTCTGAGCCAAGTTGAAGCGGTTCTGAGGAACGAATGGGATCGACTTGAACAGCGGCAACGGCTTGACGAACCGCACTTTTAATTTGATTACGCAGTTCTCGCTTAGCTTTGTCGTATTGGTGTTTCCAGCCTTTTTCGCTGGAGGCGTAGAGGGCTGGCAGACGATTCAGGGCGTAGGTTTCCACCTCTACCACCTTCAAATACTTGACAACCCGGGGGGGCAGATCTTTGAGTTGCTGCTCTACTTCCTCGGCCACCAGCAACTCCATAACGTTAATATAGGCTCGTCTAGGGCTGTCTTGTGCGATTTTCATAACTCATCTGTCCTCTTGACGCCATTCAGGATTGACCCAGGTTGCCCTACTAGGATTTGTACTGCCAGCAATTAGGTGTGGTAGATTCATCATTGCGATATCAGGACATTGCGACATCGGGACGTGACGATATCACCCATTCATCCTGGCCACACACCGCCTAACCATAAGGATGCCCAAATTTTGGGTAAACTAAATACCGAGAACGCCGCCCGCCCCGCTGCACTACTGCTAGCCGTTCCAAGGCCCTGACTTACCTCATCGATACAATTGTTGCGCAGAGCCTTTGCGCCGCAAATTCCTAAGGCAACCCTGCGAGGAGGGACGTTAGGGCATGGTTAAGCCAACCTGGGTAACTCCATCATAGTGCTAAATGCCTGGGGTGGTTATCCAAGGGTATCGTTAGGCCCGCCACCGACCTCCTGAGGCTGTGAGGGCCGTTGAGCCGGCCTACGTCAGAAGCCCGCCGGAGGGCAAGATTCACCCGCGAGACGCCTCGGCAATCGAGGAACCGCTGATGGTATCGATCCTGATAAGACGCCAATGGGGAAAACCAGGTGAAGCAAGTGGTAGTGGTGACTGGGCCAACTCGGTCAGGAAAAAGTGAATGGGCAGAAACCCTGGCCCAGCGGTCGGGTAAGGCGGTGGTTTATGTGGCGACCTCAGCGGCGGATCCGGCGGATCAGGAGTGGCAGGCTCGGCTGGCCCTCCATCGGCAGCGGCGACCAGCGGACTGGCGGCTGTGGGAAGTTCCTGGGGATTTGGCAGCGGCCCTGCGGTCAGGGAAAGCTACGGATTGCCTGCTGGTGGATTCCTTAGGATCTTGGTTGGCCAATGGTTTGGGCCAAGATGAGGGCCAATGGCAACACACGGTAGAGGCGGTGATCGCCAGCGTACAGGAAACGGCGGCGACGGTGATTGTGGTGGCGGAGGAAACGGGCTGGGGGGTAGTGCCCGCCTACCCATCAGGACGGCAGTTTCGAGATCGGTTGGGCCAGATGACCCGACGCCTAGGCCAGATGGCCGATGCCGTGTACCTAGTGGTCGCGGGCTACGCCGTAGATCTGCGCCAAGTCGGCGTTGCAGTAGACCCCTAGACAGAGCAAAATGCCCTCCCAGATCGACCAGGTCAAGGATAGCAAAGGCCTCAGGCCTGGCCCCTATCGTTAGGCTGGAATTTTAGAGTGCTAGGCAATCCCATAGGAAGCATCTACGGTATCCTTTAGCAGAATTCTTCCTGCCCCTCCGCTGCGGATGTCCCATGGATAAGTTGCCTAAGCCATCGTTGTTTGTACTCTCGCTAATTGGAGCCTTGGCTCTGGGGCCATGGCCGTTCATAAACGGCAGCAGCGAGCCTGTACAGGCATCGGTTTGGGGGGCTCCCAGCGGTTGGACGAGCCCAGTGGCCCAATCTCCAGCGGGCGAACCAGCGGCTACTGAAGCAGAGGCTATGGTTCCGTTGGCAGTGTCGCCGGATGGCCAGTACATGGTGCGGGGCACCGAAACCGGCGATCTAGAGTGGCTGGATGATCAAGGACGGATCGCCAACACGAGGGTATCCTCAGCTCACCAGGGGGCCGTGCTGGCGGTCGCCATGACGAAGGATGGCCAAACGGTGATTTCTGCGGGGGCCGATGGCACCCTACGCCGCTGGGACCGTCAAGGAAACGCGCTGGGGGAAGCGATGGGAACCCAGGGCAGTACCCTTGTCGCCTTAGCCCTCAGCCCCGATAGCCAGACCTTGCTCGGGGGTCGGGCCGATGGCCTGGTGGAACAGTGGGCGGTGTCCACAGGGGCGGCCCAAGGAGATCCCATTGCGGCCCATGCGGCGGCCGTTCAAACCTTGAATTACATGGCCGGTGGCCAAAACTGGATCAGTGGTAGCCAGGATGGCAGCTTGGCCCTGTGGAATGCCGATGGAAGCCCAGCCGGTCAGGTGACCTCGGCCCACAGCGGCGGCGTCACCCAGGTGGTGAGCAGCCCCGATGGTCAAATCATTGCCACCGCGGGCGGCGATGGCACCCTGCGCTTTTGGGATCGGGTCACCTTTCAGCCCCGGGGAGAGACCCTCGCTGCCCATGCTGCACCCATTCGCGCCGCCGCCTACAGCCCTGATGGCAGCACCATTGCC
This sequence comes from uncultured bacterium, assembly GCA_964635665.1. GTDB lineage: Bacteria > Cyanobacteriota > Cyanobacteriia > Phormidesmidales > Phormidesmidaceae > Nodosilinea. The sequence goes on from CAZWNR010000096.1 coordinate 4,643, forward strand.
ACCGCCGCCGCCGATGGCACCCTGCGCCTGTGGAATGCCGATGGGACTAGCCGCTGGCCCGAATCCGTCGCCTTGGAGGGCGACCCCCGCTTTTTAGGATTTACCCCCGCTGGAGACCTGGTGACGGGCTATGCCGATGGTCGGGTGGAACGGCGCGGGCCCCAGGGCGATCTGATTGTGGTGACCAGCCCCCAGCCCCCAGCCGATAGCGCTCAGCCGTGGGATAGCCTAGGCCCGCTGCAGCGGCTGCCCCAAAATACCTGGTGGATTCTTGCGGCCATACCAACCCTGCTGATTTTGGCGGGGATTGTGGGGGCGCTGCTGGGCAGTCATCGTTCCTCGGAAACCGCCGATGAGACTTTGCCAACACCAGAGGATGACCCAGAACCCGATGCGGTGGTAGCGGCAACAGAGGCCACAGCGGCGAATTCTTCGGTTTCCCCCATCGGTCTTACCCCCGATATTCCTGATACCACTTCCGATCTCCCCCCAACCATGGCCGTTGTTGCCGCCGTCCCCGCAGAAATCCCTGCTACCCCATTGTCGGAGTCCCCGTCGGAGTCCCCGTCGGAGCCCCCCCTGCCGCCAGAGGCCGAACTGGATTGGTCAGCTGCGGTTCTGGACACCGCAGCCCCAGGCCCAGAACTAGATGTTCAGACGACCATGGATGCCTTACCGCCGGAGGCCAATCTGTTGCCCGCCCAGGAGTTGGTACCCCAGCCCCCCACCAGCAAACTCGAACAGGCGAGAGCTGATTTAGCCGAAGGCCGCAAGTATCTGCGCAATGCTCAGTACGAGGCGGGGCTGCTGTGCTTCAACAGCGCCATTGAAGCCACCGAGGTAGAGCGGATGAAGGCCGAGACCCTAGCCACTCCCCTGGGGGGAATCAATGCCCTCGCCACCCAGGCCCACACCCAGCGCGGTCACGCCCTCGGCTTAATGGATCAATCGGGGGAAGCCATGGAAAGCTACAACACCGCCCTGGCCCTCGATGGTACGGCGGCGGAAGCCTGGATTGGCAAAGGTCGTCTACTGATTGGCATGGGTCGCTACGAAGAAGCCCTGTTTTGCTTTGATAGCGCCCTAGAACTCGACAGCAGCCTAGGGCCAGCTTGGGCAGGCAAAGGGCAGTCCCTCCTCCGGTTGGGTCGCCATGCCGAAGGCCAAACCTGCCACCAGCGCGCCATAGCCCTAGGCCCAGAGAGCCTGGGGCCATTACCACCCTACCCCATCCTAGATCCGGCCAGCCTAGCCCTAACGGAAACGACCCTGGCCCCACGGTGGCCAGGGGGCGCGATGGAAGCCCAGCCCCTGGACCAGAGCCCCGATGAGGGCTCCGATGGCGACTACGACCCCGACGTTCCCCTAGATCTCCAGCGGGTGGTGATGGGGCTGCCCTCCGCCGACACCGATCTGGCCTACGCCTTTCCCAGCGACTATGGGGTGCCGCCGGAACTGGCAGCGGAGGTGGAGCAACTGCCTAGCCAAGCGGAGACTATTCCCCCCGACCTAGTAGCCTGGGCTGCCGAATCGTCCGATGCTGGGTTGGCACCTGCCCCCAATTTGGGTACAGCCCCTTGGATTAGCCCTGTGCCCTCAGCGGTGAACCCTGAACCTAACACAGCCGTGGCCGATGGTGCCTCCCCCGTTCAGGTCATAGACCAGAGGCCCGACGGCGACAGCGCAGAGCCCCTAGATCTGGATCTGTCGGTGGAGGCCAACTGGAACCCGGCCCAGGGCTGGCCCACCCCCAAAGCCACCGCAATGGATCCCTCAGCCCTAGCCACCCCCGACCCCGACCCCACGGTGCCCGATACCCCCGGCGATTTTGTGCCCCCGGCAGAATTCATGGAGGATTGGCCCCAGGACTTGCCCCCGGAGGTGATGGCGGCCATGGCCAGTATCCCCGCTGGCTCACCCGATGCCTTTGGGCCAATTTATCCGGCAGAACCTCCGGCCATCGCTGCCCCCGTCCCCCAAAGCTGGCTCAGGCTATCCCTTGATCGATCCCAAGGCTCCCGATTTTATGCCCTCTGGCACATCGCCGATCAGGATCGACTTCAGGCCAAGCAGGCCGGGGGAGACATCCTGGCGGTACGCCTCTACGATGTCACGGGGCACCCCACCCAAACGCCCTTACCCCCTCCGGTGGAGGAACAGCGCTGCCACGATGACTTTGCCCAGGACTGGTACCTAGCCATTCCTCGCTGGGATCGAATTTATCTGGCGGAAGTGGGGTATCTCTCCAACACAGGCCAGTGGCAAACCGTGGCCCGTTCCTCCGAGGTAAGCGCCATTTCTCCCCAGTAAACTGCCC
>CAZWNR010000096.1:7059-10572 GCA_964635665.1 uncultured bacterium
CAAACCGTGGCCCGTTCCTCCGAGGTAAGCGCCATTTCTCCCCAGTAAACTGCCCCATAGGGCTGGTCGCTCGAACCACCCTTCACCCTTCACCCCCAGTAAACCGCCCCTAGGCTTGGTCGCCCACACTCCGGCAGACCCGAATTTCGGTGCCCCCAAATCTCGGTGTCCCGAAATCTCGGCACAATAGAACAGATCTGTTTTTTAAGGAGGCCAAGACCATGCGACTTCTCCATACCATGCTGCGGGTGGGCGATCTGGATCGTTCCCTGACCTTTTACTGCGATGTACTGGGGATGAAACTGCTGCGCAAGAAGGACTATCCCGGCGGTGAGTTCACCCTTGCCTTTGTGGGCTATGGCGATGAGGCCGATCACACCGTGCTAGAACTCACCTACAACTGGGGCGTAGAGTCCTACGATTTGGGCACCGCCTACGGCCACATTGCCCTGGGGGTAGATGATATTTACCAAACCTGCGAGCAAATTAAGGCCATGGGTGGCGAAGTGGTGCGCGAACCTGGCCCCATGAAGCATGGATCAACGGTGATTGCCTTTGTGCAAGATCCCGATGGCTATAAGGTGGAACTGATCCAACTAGGCACCTCCGCCGCTACTGCCAAGGCCAGCTAGATCTGGAGGGGGCTCATACCGGGAGTTCACACCGAATTCGACGTAGACCTCACTGACTGCTAACCTGGCTAATCGCAAGAACGAGGCTTGCCCGCCCGTTTGAACCGAGGGTCAGCCGTCAAGATTTGGCGTCCTCTAGCCCGTCACGCCCCCTGGGTATTGTCGGATACCGTCTATCAATAACATAGGCGAAGCTTATTTCTACCATCGAAAAAAAGTTGGGGTAGCGGGCGGCAGCTTCAGGAAACTTATGTTAACTTAAGTTACAGGATATTGAATTGTTTGCCCTCTATCCCCTTAGGAGTTATCCACCATGGAAAACAACGAAAGTAAGTTCGGCTTTGTGGCGTTTGCTGAAACCTGGAATGGTCGTCTGGCCATGCTGGGCTTTGTGATTGGGGTGGCTACCGAGCTACTCACCGGCCAAGGCATTCTGTCCCAGATCGGTTTGATGTAGTTCATCATCCAGGCAGCTCTAGGATTACGTTTCTAGTGCTTGTCTAGGATTCTCTGAAGCTATTACTGATTGACGCTGCTGCGTCATCTAAAAAAGGGAAGTCCAATGGGGCTTCCCTTTTTACATTGAATGAGGCTCCAACCCCTAAGCACCTCGTCTATGGGCCGATGGCGCAATGGCTGTTTCTTCCGGCCAAAGGTTTGTGGCTAATCAACGCCCAGCATGATATTTGAGGCCTTGACCATGGCGTAGACCGCTTTCCCTTCGGCAAGTTCCATGGCCTCGGCGGAAGCCTTGGTGATGGTGGATACGATGTCTACGCCGGGGGCCACCTCAATCACCACCTCGGCATTCACTAGGCCCAAGGTGAGAGACTTGATCGTGCCCTTAAGGGTATTGCGAGCGCTAACTTTCATGGTTATCCTCGGCACCAGATGCCAGTATTTTTACTTCATGTTAATTTTACTGGCATCTTCGCGGTGAACTGTGCCCGCCGACACAGGGTGAGCCACCCCGGTCCGTATCTTCAGGAAATGCTGACCGGGGTGAGGGAAACCTGCGAATCGGCACCCTGATCGGTAGCGGGCCTTGGGGTATCGCTCAGCAGTAAGATGCGCTCTGGCGCTAGGTGGACATACCAGGGGAAGGGGCGCGATTGAAGGATCTGCCACTTTTCCTTAAATACCTCAGCCTGGAGATCGTAGGGGGGAGTGGTGATCGCTCGACTGGATTTGTCCTCAGCTTCGGGAGGACGATGGAGCTTGATAAATAGGGTCATGCGGTGGGGGGTTTCGCTGGTGGAGACCACCCAGGCCGGAAACGTATTCGGGAGATGGGGATGATCCACAAAGTCAATCTGGTGTGCCCGAAAACCAACCTGACTCAAGGAGTCAGGCAAGGGAGTCGCAACCGTGAGTGGGCAGCCCCAGTCCTCGGCGTAGATGGTGTGGGCGGAGCGTGGGGCGGCCCTAGAGAAATTCTTGCACCCGGTAATTTGGGCGGCGATGGGGCTACCGGGTTGTTCAAACACCCCATGGCGCGAACCCTGGGCAACGGCCTGGCCCGCCGCCATCACCATCACCTGGGGGCAGACGCGGAACACTTCCTCTAGGTTGTGGGTAACGAAGAGGGCGAGGCCGGGGTAGGTGGCCAGGGTAGCAATCAGCTGCTGCTCTACCTGGCTACGCAGGTAGGTATCGAGGGCTGAAAGGGGTTCATCCAGCAGCAGTACCTCTGGGTTAGGGGCCAGGGCACGGGCAAGGGCCACCCGCTGTTGTTGCCCCCCGGAAATATTTTTGGGATAGCGATTTCCAAGTCCTTGTAAATGCATGGCGCTCAGCCACCAACTTACCCGCTGCTGCCGTTCTCGGCGGGGCAGATGCCGCAGCCCAAAGCCAATATTGTCGGCAATGGTGAGGTGGGGGAACAGGCCATAGGTTTGAAACAAAAGGCCCACCCGCCGCTGGTGACTGGGTATATTGATGCCGCGTTGAGCATCAAACAACACCCGTCCATTCAACACAATGCGGCCTTGGTCAGGGGTTTCAACCCCAGCGATGCACCGTAGGGTCATGGATTTGCCCGACCCCGAAGCCCCCAAAATACCGAGGGATTCTGGGCCAGCGACAAATCGAACCGCCAGGGGAAAGGTGGCCAGGGATTTATGAATATCCACCTCTAGGGTGGTAGCTGGGCAGAGGGGAACAGGGGGCATCCAGGGGGATCCGGCTCCACTTGGCGGTCGGGGGAGGTCTATCTCAGGTTCTGGGTTTGGCCCGGTGCGCCGGGCCGTTGATCGCCGATGCCGCCGAGATTGCCAGCTATTGACGGCCAAAATTCCCGACAGCGACACCACCATGATGATCGCGACCCAAGCCCAGGCCTGCGCCATGGCCCCCGCCTGCACCGCAAAATAGATCGCCATGGGCATGGTTTGGGTACGGCCTGGAATATTTCCGGCCACCATCAGCGTGGCCCCAAACTCCCCTAGGGCGCGGGCAAAGGACAGGGTCATTCCCGCCAGCAACCCCGGTGCCGAAAGGGGCAATAGAATCTGCCAGAAAATCCGCCGCTCCCTAGCCCCCAGGGTACGCGCCACCTGAAGTAGGGTCGTATCGACCTGCTCGAAGGCCCCCAGGGCCGTGCGATACATCAGGGGAAACGCCACCACCGTTGCGCTGATCACCGCTCCATACCAGGTGAAGACAATCTGTATCCCTAGGGCCTGGAGCAGGGGAGCCAGGGGGCCGCTACGGCCCAACAGCACCAGCAATAGAAACCCGACCACCGTGGGCGGCAACACCAGCGGCGCAACAAAGAGTCCTTCCAACAGCGCCTGTCCAGGCCCTCGATCGCCCACCCTAGATCGGCAGAGCGTCGTGGAGGGACAGATTACTCGCGGGGAGATCGCGGGGGGCGCCGGGT
>CAZWNR010000097.1:0-10562 GCA_964635665.1 uncultured bacterium
GGGTGAGGGCCATGGGGGATGTGGTGGGCAGTGCCCACCCTACGGTGTTGGTAGCGGTGTCGGGGATTCCCTCGGTTGGCTATCGTGTCATTTGGTTGAAGCCTATGGCATCCGACCTCCCGACTCCCGACTCCCGACTCCCGACTCCCCCAAGTTGGATGCTCGAAAATCAGCATCTCCGCGCCACCCTGAATCCCGAAACCGGTGAAATCACCAGCCTGATTCACAAGGCCACGGGCACAGAAACCTTCAGCGCTCCGGGGAATCAGCTTCAGGCGTTTAAAGATGCAGGCCAGTATTGGGATGCCTGGAACATCGCCCCGGATTATCAGGATCATCCCCTGGAGGGCTGGCGACTGGAATCGATGCAGTGGGCGGAGCATGGCTCCTGTCGGCAGGTGATTCGGGTCGTAAAAACCTTCAACCAGTCCACCTTTGTGCAGGATTACGTGCTGGATGCGATCTCACCCTATCTGACCATTCGCACCGAGGTGGATTGGCAGGAAACCCAGGTACTCGTCAAGGCGGCGTTTTCGCTGACGGTATCGGCATCTGAGGCCACCTACGAAATTCCCTTTGGGGCCATTCAGCGCTCAACCAATCCCCAAACGCCGGAGGAAAAGGCTAAGTGGGAGGTACCTGCTCTGCGTTGGGCGGATATTAGCCAGATTCAAGGGACTGAATCTCAGAGTACCGAGAATCCAAGTACCGAGAATCCAAGTACCGAGAACCAGGGCACAGGACATCAGGAGACAGGACATCAGGAAACAGAGAACCAGGTTGGAGAAAGCCGAGGCGTGAGTATCCTCACCGATTACAAACACGGCTTTGATGCCACCCCCAATCAACTGCGGCTCACGTTACTGAAAGCGCCTCTCTGGCCCGATCCCACCGCCGACCGAGGACGGCAGATTTTCACCTACGCCATCTATCCCCATACTGGAAACTGGCAGGCCGCGAAGACTGTACAGCAGGCCCGTAATCTCAATATTTCCGTGAAACCCTGCCTTCAGCCTTCAGGTATGCCGAGTAGCGAACGGCTTACATCCCAACGGTTGCCTGAGACGGGAACCTTCCCTGGCACCGAAAACCTCCCTGGAACGGAAAGCTTCCTAAATTTCGGGGAGACAACCTGGGTGCTGTCGGCGTTCAAACGGGCGGAGGATAGCGATCAACAATTTATCCTGCGTGGTTATGAAAGTGCGGGCGTTGCCGGAACTTTCGTCCTCGGTGGCTGCTTGAGCCTAGGGGTTCTAGTGAAGGTTGATGGTCTAGAGCAACCCGTTCATCAGCCCACGCATCCTGGCGATGAGACAGCCCTAGCCAACCGAGACACCATCGCCATCACCCCCTGGCAGGTGGTCAGCCACCTGGTTGCTAAACCCATCACCTAGGGAAGATCCTCTGAAAGTTAGGCCGTTGGTGGGGAGGGCTGGATTTGTTCGGCCAGCCAGGTGAGGTAGGCCGTTGACCCCGCCGCTAGGGGGATGGCGATGATTTCCGGCACCTCGTAGGGGTGGTGCTGGGCGATGAATTGGGCTAGGGCATCCAAGCGGCTGAGGTCGGTTTTGATGGTGAGTTGCCATTCCTGATCATGCTGAATGGTGCCCTGCCAGCGGTAAACCGACTGCACCGGGGCAAGGCTAACGCAGGCAGCAAGGCGGGCTTCGACTAATTGCTGGGCGAGGTTTTGGGCGTTGGCTTCGCTGTCAATGGTGACGAGGACGAGGCCAAAGGGATTGCCGGGGCTGAGGAAGGAATAAGTCATGGGAGTGGGGGGCGGAAGTCAGACATCGGGGAAACCAACCTGCAGGGGCGAGTTGCATTCGCCCCCTTGAACCGGGAGCCGTCAAGCAACATTTAGGATCAGGAAATGTAGCCCGTTTGGGTGCCGTAGGGTTGGTCGAGGGTATCGCCCAGGGTTTGGCCCGTGTGGTAGGCGGCGAGCAGCACATCACTGGTTTTGCCCCAGAGAATTTGGCCCGCCTGGGTGAGACCAATGGCCCCAAAGTCTCGCTGGTTGGTGGTGGCTTCGGCAAAGGATTTGGCCAGGGCGGTTTCTGGAGTCATACCGTCGGTGATGCGGATCACCAGTCGCGCCGCGAGGCATTCGTCGATGATGTCTTCCCCGATGCCCGTACAGCTTATGGCGGCGTTGGCGTTGGCGTAGGTTCCCGCTGGCATGGCCGAATCGCTGACTCGACCAATGCGCTCTAACCCCTTGCCCCCGGTGGAGGTGCCCACCGCTAGGCGACCTTCCCTATCCAGCACCACCACGCCAATGGTGCCCCGTCGGGCGTTAGAATCCTTGGCCTCAGCGGGTTCGGCCACCACCCCCGCCATGGAGCGGCGAAAATTGTTGGCCCGTTCCTGCATCCATTCCCGCAGCCGCAGATCGGTAATCGGGTCGAACAGGGGGATGGCCAACTCCCGCGCCAGTTCCATCGAACCCACGTCCGACAGCACTCGGTCATCCGCCCCTTGCAAATGGGCCGCAAGATCAATGGGGTGGGGCACTCGCGACACATTGATCACCCCACTCAGCCGTTGGGCTTGGCCATCCATCAAGGCCGCACTCATCCGCACCTGGCCATCGGACTGCAACACCGACCCATAGCCCGCATTAAACCGAGGGGCATCCTCCAAAAGCCGACAGCCGTAGACCACACAGTCCACGGCACTCTCCCCCGCCTCGGCCTGCTGGTAGATCTGCGCCACTATGGCGTGGAGATCCTGACGTACCGCCGCCAGCCCCCCTTTATCGTGCAGGGCACTGCCTGCGCCACCGTGGATAATTACCTTGGGACTCATCACCTTGGAGCCAATGGAGGACATACCTAAGCTTCCAGAACAGCCTCCCCATTGTAGGGCGGTCGGGGATTGGGGTTAGGGATTGGAGGTTAGGCGACTTTGGGTGATCTGATCTTGCAGAATACGCCCCCGCAGCCGTGGCCCAATGGGTGGCCCACTAGGACGAGAGGCGGTGCTGGCGAAGGCTTGTTGAAATCCGGTAATGCGGTCTTCGCGGCGTTCGGTGGGGGCAGGCATCCAGAGGGATTCGTAGAAGAAGAAAGACATCCCCGAAAGATGGCGATCTCGCACAGCCTTGATTTGGTCGCCGATGTGATCCATACCGACCGGAGCGGCACGCAATCCGCTGAGGATGCCCACATTGGTGGAAATTTTACGCAGGGCCGCTTGCAGGTAGGGCTTGTTAATTTCCCAGATAAAGCGGTTTTGGTCGCTGCGGTAGATTTGCACAATCAGCTCATCCATAATGCCCCGACTGACCCAGGTGGGCCAGTCTTGCAGGTAGTTGGCGTAGGCAAAGGGGTGGGGGTTGGGCGAAATGGAGATCACCGCATTGGGCCGACGGGATTTCACCATTTGGTAGACCTCCGCCAAAAAGTCGGAGATTTTGTTGGCCCGCCACGCCACCCATTCTGGGTCTTGGTAGTTGGCCGGGGGTTCCTGGCCGTTGTGCTCGGCCTTGTAGAGGTTGACCGTGTAGGCATCGTAGCCAAATTCCACGGGCAGGCCCAGGTGGTCGTCGAACTGGAAGCCGTCTACCTCGTAGTTGCTCACCAGTTCATCAATGAGCTGCAACAAAAACCGCCGCGCCTGGGGATGGAAGGGGCTGAGCCAACGCCGGGGCAGGCGGCCTCCCTCTAGCCAAATGCCGGGGTCAGCGAGGACTTCTGGCGGTAGGCCGTTTTCGCTATCTTGTTTAACTTGGCTCAGATCTCGACCGAGGGCCTGCATTTTTTGCCGACTGGCTTCCTCGGTGGGGGTCAGGGCGCGAATTTTAGAGACTCCAGCACTGGCCCCTTGCTTGGCCCTTGCTTGAGGATCAGGATTCTCAGAGGGCTCCACCCGCTTGTGGGTAAACCAGTCGGGGTGGCGGCGGTAGAGGTCGTAGGGTTCGGGGGTCATAAAGCCAAACTCGAACCAGGGAATCACCGCCATCCCCTTGGCGTGGCCCAGTTCCACCGCCTCCAGCATCATGTCTCGCGCTCCTTCCACCGCTCCCCGCTGGGGTGGGCGCAGATCGGCATAGAGGTGCTGGCTCACGCCCAGGGTGCGTTCGGCGACGCGGCTGGGGTAGAGGGTGTAACCCCAGTTCCAAACGGCGGGGTAGAGGGTGTTGAAGTTGAGATCGGCCAGTTGGTTGATTCCCGACGTGAGCGCTTCCGTGGAAAACAACACCTGGCTGTCGATGTTGGTGAGCCACACCCCCCGCGTTTCGGCCCTGGGCACGGGCACGGTTTCGGGCAGGGTGACCATGGGCACCCACTGCGGATCAATCCACTGCCGCAACGACAGGTTGGGATCGGCCCGACAAAGCAACGCCGCCGCCTCGCCACGGGTAAGCCGCTGGGTCGAGTTCAGCCGATTGGCTTCGGGATAGTTCACCACCATCGCCTGGGCCAGGGCCGCCGCCACTCCTTCCCGCGCATAGGAGGGCACCCGCGCCCCATCCACCAGGCTGTTGTTGATCAGGGTATTCGCTGCAATTTGGTGATTTGACCCCAACTTTGCCGCCAGGGCCATGATGCCCTCCGCCCGCACCAGGGGCCGATCCGGCTGGTAATACTCGCTGGGATAGTGGGAGGCCACCGTGGGAGCCGTGGTTAATCCTAGGGCTTTTTCTAAGGGATTGGCCCAGCCCCCAGCCTCACCGGGGGGAATCAGCCGATTCAGCCACGCCACGTAGTCACCCCACGAAATTTCCGTATCAGGATAAAACCGAGCGCTATCGTCGGTGGTGATGATTTGCGCTTGGGCGAGGGCGGTGATGCAATCCTTGGCCCAGTGCTGGCGAATATCAACGGGAATCACCGCAGGGGGCGGCAACAGAGGGGTCGGTTCTTCCGTCGGCAATGTCTGAGCCAGGGCATTTCCAGAGAACGTCCCCCCAGCCGGAGCTTGCATTGTTGCCCACAACGGCAGCCCACTTTGCAAGCCCAGCACCATCACCAAAGCCATGGCAAAACTGCCCAGTCGCCTTAGCCATTTCCGTTGCCCCATCCATCCCATGCCCATCGGTGCTCCTTAATGCGCTTTAAATCCTTAGCGGTTTGCCTCTGGTTTGAACCCTGGTCGGTGAGTCCCTTGGCTGATCCCCCCTAGCCCCCCCTTAGAAAGGGGGAATGGCCTTAGCCCTAGAGTCCCTGGTTAAGGGGAATGGCCTGCCTAGAGCCGCTTGTTAATCAGAGAAAGGTCTTCAAAGTCCCCCTTATGAAGGGAGATTGAGGGGGATCTCCACCCACGACTACCCGCCGCTGCGTTTTACCTGATAGCCCTTGGCGGCTAAAAGTTCCATCAGCTTTTGGGCATGGTCGCCCTGAATTTCAATGCTGTCTTCTTTGGCGGTGCCCCCGGTGCCGCACTGGGCCTTAAGCTGCTTGGCCAGGGTGCTCAGGGTGTTGGGCGTATGCTGAAAGCCGCTGATAATCGTGACCGTTTTGCCACCCCGCCCCTTGCGGCTCACTTCCACCTTTAGATTTTGCTGATTGGGAGGTCGATCTGGCACCGCCCTCGCCATTGGGTCGGCAGGGCCAAATTCCCGATATACGGCCCGATCTCCGCCCTCGCCGGACGCTTTGCGTTTACCCATAGTGCTTGCCTCAAACTGCTTGATTTATATCACGCCTCACCGCTGTCATGGCGCTTGATCCACATGCAGAAAGACACCGTAACCCAATCATATTTGGGTAGAACACTGATCTATATAGCGGATTTCACTTTCATGAAGTACATCTCAAAGATCCCCCCTGCCCCCCTTATTAAGGGGGGTGAAGGTTGAAACTTCAACACTTAGAAACTGAGGGGATCCTAAGCTAATCAAGTTCGTACCTCACTGAACCGAGAAATACTATAGGTTCAGAATTTCCTCAGCCACCCGCAGCCCAGACAAGTAGGCCCCGTGGGTGGTGCCAAAATACTCCTCATTGGTCGCCTCCCCTGCGAAAAATAGAGCTTCTCCGAGTGGTGCCGCGAGTTGTTGGCGCATCTCCGGTTCTGAGCCAACGGGATAATAGGAATAGGAACCCAAGGCAAACGGATCCGAGGCCCAGCGGGTAATTTGATAGTCTATGGGTTCAGGAATATTTTCGCCGTAGAGGGTTCGCAGGGTTTGCATGGCGCTAGCAACAATGTCTTGGTCAGACCATGCTTCGATTTCTCGGCCCCGATTAGCGGCATTAAATCCTAGGAGAATCGGCTGATTAATGGGCGGCTTAAAGCTCACCCAATCCACCCACTCACCAGGTTTTTCTGAGATATAGCTGAGCCAGTCCACATCGGCAGGCCAAAAACTATCCGAGAATCGCAGATAGCATTTGTTCAAAACCCCCATACCCAGCTTGGCAATGGCGTTTTGTTTATCCTGGGGCAAGGGTGGAGAGAACCGAACCTTTCCCGATTGCAAAACGCCTAGGGGCACGGTGACAACAACATGATCCGCAAGAAATTCAGTCTTTTGAGTTACCACTCGTAGGGGGGCTTGATCCCATTGAATCTCCTCCACCACTTGGCCGAGTTCAAGGGTTAATCCTTGGGCCAAAAACTCTGGAATAATGCCAAAACCTTGAGTAAATAAATCATCCTCACCATCAAATCTGCCGTCGCTGTCATACCAATAGGTAGACAGTCTTTCGATGCTGCCTGCATACTCCTGTTCCAGGTCGCTACTCAGAATAAAATTAATGAAGTGCTGGGCCTCTGAAGCCGGATCAAATTGCTCCATAAACGGCTTCATCGCCTGCTGAATGGAGGCATCTGTGTTGCCATCTTGGGCGGTTGCAATGGCCCGATAGACTTGATTCCTTAGTTCTTCTAGGCGATCTTCCTCTGCGGTGGAAAGGGGTTGCCCTGAGGTGTTGTAGGTGACGGCCCTGTCGTAGCTGGTGGTGACCCGCTGGGCGTTGATTTGGTCGGCTAACTCTGTGATGGGATTGCCCTGGGTGCCATGGATCCAGCTTGCCCCCAAATCCAGCGGGGCGTCGGCCCACTTAGCGCTTGTCCACACTCGACCGCCAACCCGATCACGGGCCTCGACGACCACCACATCATGCCCATTTCCCTGCAATTTCCGCGCTGCCGCCAGCCCAGCTAACCCCGCACCAATCACCACGATGCGTTTCTTAGGGACTGTAGATCCTGACGGATTGTCATTCCCGCAGGCATGGCTTAGGGATCCCATCAGCGTTAAGGCGAATAGCGTCAGGAAATTTCGCCGCTGCATCCAACACCTCAATCATGGGAGTGATTATTGTCTTAGCACTCCATTCGCCAGATATATCCACAATTCAGGAGATCCCACAATTCAGGACATTATCTGGCGAATGGGAGGCTAGGGCTGAAGGCTAGGGGCCATCTAGCCGAGGACATCGCCCCTAGGCTTGGGCCTTGACCCACTCCACCAGGGTGCGCACACCAAAACCAGTGCCGCCCGGATTGTTGTAGCCGCTTTCCTTTTCCGTCCACACGGGGCCTGCCACATCGAGGTGTACCCAGGGGGTACTCTCCACGAACTGCTTCAGGAACAGGGCAGCGGTGATGGATCCACCGGGGCGGGGGCCAGTGTTTTTCATATCCGCCACGATGGACTTCATGCCCTCGAAGTACTTGGCTTCCATGGGCAAGCGCCAGAATTTTTCTCCGGCGGCGGTGGCGGCGGTGGCTAGGGCGGTGGCCAGATCGTCATCTTCGGTGAACAGTCCGGCGATGTCATCTCCAAGGGCCACAATGCAGGCTCCGGTGAGGGTGGCCAAATCCACAATGGCGTCAACGCCCAGCTTTTCGGCAAACACCAGGGCATCGGCCAGGGTAAGGCGGCCCTCAGCGTCGGTGTTGTTGACCTCAATGGTTTTGCCGTTGGAGGCGGTAAGAATGTCGCCCGGTCGCAGGGCATTGCCGCTGATCATGTTTTCCACGGCGGCGCTGATGAAGTGAACTTCAACGTTGGGCTTGAGCTGGCCAATGGCCTTGGCGGCCCCCAACACGGCGGCGGCTCCGCCCATGTCGATTTTCATCATTTCGATGCCGCTGCCAGCCCCCTTGATATTGAGGCCACCGCTGTCGAAGGTGAGCCCTTTGCCCACAATGGCCAGCTTGCGGCTGGGGGTACCCCCAGGGCGATAGGTGAGGTGGATGAACTTGGGCGGCAGGTCGGAGGCCAGGGCCACCCCCAGGTAAGCGCCCATGCCGAGGGCTTCACACTGGTCGCGTTCGAGGATTTCGCAGTCCATGGCGTGGGCGGCGGCGATGTCTTGGGCGGTTTGGGCCAGCACCGCTGGGGTCACCACGTTGGCGGGGGCCGAGGTCAGTTCTCGCGCCAGAATAACCCCCTCACAGATGGCCTTAGCCGTTGCAAGGCTGGCCTCTTGATCGGCCAAATTCAGCAGGGTGATGTGGTCTAGGGTGGCCTTGCCGTTGCCCTTATCCTCAGACTTGAAGCGGTTGTCTTGGTGCAGGGCGAGGGTGGCTCCCTCAACGGCGGCCTGGGCGGTTTGGGCCGGATTATTCTGGTAGATGGGCAGGCTCAGCCCCATCGTGGCACATTTTTCCTTTTTGGCCAGCCGAGCAGCGGCAGCAGCAGCCCGACGCAGACCATCTAAACTGAGGCTATCAGCAGACCCTAGGCCCACTAGCCCTAGCTTCCGTACCGTGGCCCCAGCCCCCAGACGAATCACTGCGGTGGAGCCATCTTTGCCGGTAAATTCCGTTTCATCAATCAGTTCTTGAAGCAGGCCAGAGGTCTGGGTATTCAACTCGGTGAGCGGCCCCGTAAGCGGCAGTGAGGCTTCCGTGAGGCCGATAACCAGACAATCCCCTGACCAGGTGAGGCAAGTTTGAGCTGAGGCTTGGAACTCCATGAACCGATAACTCTGTAAATGTGCTGTGAAAGGGCCGGATGGCTGGGCTAAAGCCCTTGATTACTATAGCGCCCCAGCCTATCTTCTTCATGGCGGTTGCAGAGGTTCGGATCATGGCCCACCCCTGGATTCTTTGACTAGGTTGCCTTGGGTCGGCCCCAAAATTGCGGTAGGTTGGGGCGCACTGCGGTGCGCCCGTACGAAGAATTGCGGTAGGTTGTCTATATATATATTCGTGGTTGTATGACATCTTCTGAGGCTTCCCCAACCGGGCTGTGGCATGGGTTGCGGCACTATTTCAAGCAGGATTTGCTGCCCCTGCTGGCGGATTTGCGCTTGGCCATTGTGCTACTGCTCACCATTGCTCTCTTCAGCATTGCGGGCACGGTACTAGAGCAGGGCCAAACCCTAGCGTTTTACCAAACCAATTACCCAGAGGATCCGGCCCTGTTTGGCTTCCTCAGTTGGAAGGTGATCCTTACCATCGGGCTAGACCATGTCTATCGCACCTGGTGGTTTTTGGCGCTGCTGATCGTGTTTGGGGCCAGCCTCACCGCCTGCACCTTTACCCGCCAACTGCCTGCCCTAGGGGCCGCCCAAGGCTGGAAGTACTACACCCAGCCCCGCCAATTCCAAAAGCTGGCCCTCAGCACCACCCTCACCGATGCCGATTTGGCCACCCTAGCGACGAGCCTAGGAAAACGCCGCTATCGAGTCTTCCAGGAAGGCCAATCCCTCTACGGGCGCAAGGGCATCGTCGGGCGGATTGGGCCGATCATCGTCCACGCCAGTATGCTGTTGATTTTGCTGGGGGCAATCTGGGGCGCGATGACGGGGTTCTTTGCCCAGGAAATTGTGCCCAGCGGCGAGACCTTTCGGATTCAAAACATTTTTGATGCGGGGCCATGGGCCAAGGCTCAAATTCCCACCGATTGGGCGGTACGGGTGAATCGCTTTTGGATCGACTACAGCCCCGACGGCAACATCGACCAGTTCTATTCCGACCTCTCGGTGGTGGATGCGGCGGGGACGGAACTAGACCGCAAAACCATCCACGTCAACGAACCCCTGCGCTACCGAGGCGTCACCCTCTACCAGGCCGACTGGGGCATTGCAGCAGTGCAAATTCAGCTCAACCAAAGCCCCGTGCTGCAACTGCCGATGAAGCTTCTAGACACCGACGGCCCCCGCTTTTGGGGAACCTGGGTGCCCACCCAACCCGACCTCAGTGCTGGCGTCACCCTCCTGGCCCGTGACCTGCAAGGCACAGCGCTAATCTATGACAACGACGGCCAACTCACCGCTACCCTGCGTTCTGGCATGGCCACCACCGTTAACGGCGTCACCCTGCGTCTGGTGGATGTGATTGGCAGCACCGGACTACAAATCAAGGCCGATCCCGGCATTCCCCTCGTCTACGCAGGCTTTGGGCTGCTGATGCTGGGGGTGATGATGAGCTATGTGTCCCACTCCCAGGTGTGGGCCTTGGCCCAGGATGGCATCCTTTATGTGGGGGGCCGCACCAACCGCGCCCAGGTCGCCTTCGAGCGCGAACTGCTCGCCCTATTGGAAACCCTCCCCGCGCCCGAGGCCCCCCCCCCCCCCGAAGCCCCCACCCCAAAACCCACCCCCCAAAACGGGGAGGGGCGTTGTAGCGGTTACGACGCCGGCGCGGCGGGGGGG
>CAZWNR010000098.1:0-10469 GCA_964635665.1 uncultured bacterium
AAGGAAGCCGCCGTGGAGGAGGTTATGCAGCCCCTGCTGGCCTACAGCCTCTCCCTCGTGCGTCAGGGGTATACCACCCTAGACGAGGTCGAACGGGTGACCTTCACCGACACCGGACTCGAGGCCGAATTGAAGGCCAAGCGCAAGGCCTCCCTCACCTGTAGCTGTTGTAGCGCCGAACTTCAGCAGGAGTGGCTAGACTGTCCCTACTGTCTCACGCCTCGCTTTGCCGAATAGGCAGCCCGGTGGAAACGGTCTTGTGAAGGCCCGCTCGATACCCTAGGGGCTGATCTCCATGGCTTCCTTGGGTTACTAAGTTTTACGTTGATGTGACCGTACGCTCCACCGAGGTGGGCAAACTGATCGTAGCTTTCCGGGAATCGACGTTAGCTAACCGCTTGTGGTTTCTCGTTTTTCCGTTCTCTCCAGACAGAGGTAGCTCCATGGAATTGATGATTGAAGACTTGATGGAAGAGGTCATTGAGCGGGGTGGGTCTGACCTGCACCTGTCCGCTGGGTTGCCTCCCTACATCCGGATTAGCGGCAAGCTGACCCCCACCGAACACGAGCCGATGACGTCAGAATCCTGTCAGCGGCTAATCTTCAGCATGTTGAACAACACCCAGCGGAAACAACTGGAGCAAACCTGGGAGCTAGACTGTTCCTACGGGGTGAAGGGGCTGGCTCGATTTCGGGTGAACGTGTATAAAGATCGGGGCACCTACGCCGCCTGTCTGCGCGCCCTCAGCTCCAAAATTCCTAGCATGGATGTGTTGGGGCTGCCCCCCATCGTCCACGAACTGGCGGAAAAACCCCGTGGGCTCATTCTGGTGACGGGGCCAACGGGTTCCGGGAAATCCACCACCCTGGCCTCGATGATCAACAACATCAACCTCACCCGGCCTGAGCACATTCTCACCGTGGAAGACCCGATTGAGTTTGTGTACGAGCCCGTCAAGAGCCTGATCCACCAGCGCCAAATTGGGGAAGACACCAAGAGTTTTGCCAACGCCCTGCGGGCCGCCCTTCGGGAAGACCCCGACGTGATTCTGGTGGGGGAAATGCGTGACCTGGAAACCATCTCCCTGGCCATCTCGGCGGCAGAAACGGGCCACCTCGTCTTCGGTACCCTGCACACCAGTTCCGCCGCCCAAACCGTAGACCGCATGATTGACGTGTTCCCCCCAGAGCAACAGCAGCAGGTGCGGGTGCAGCTTTCCGGTTCCTTGGTGGCGGTGCTGAGCCAAACCCTGGTGCCCAAGGCCAACGTCAAACCCGGTGAGTATGGCCGGGTGATGGCCCAGGAAATCATGGTGATTACCCCCGCCATTGCCAACATGATCCGGGAGGGCAAAACCGCCCAAATCTACGGGGCCATCCAAACCGGAGGCAAAGTGGGCATGCAGACCCTAGAAAAGGTGTTGTCAGATCTGTACAAGGCGGGCACCATCTCCTTCGAGGCGGCCATGTCCAAGACCTCCAAACCCGACGAACTCCAGCGTCTGCTGGGGCCAGCCCCTGCCGCCGCTGGGGCCGGTCGGCGCTAACGCCCATGCCCAGATGCCGACCACACCTAGGTCGGCATCTGGCATCCCTCGCTATAATTTCCTCAATCTCCTTGAGCCTTTGAGCCATGCCTACCTACGTTGCCATTGGTCGCGATGCCTCCGGAAGTCAGCGGAAAGAACGGATTTCCGCCGAAACCCCCAACGATGCCCGCATCCTCCTAAAGGATCAGGGCCTGTTTGTCCTGGACATTAAGGAGGAAAAGGGCTTCAACTTCAGCCTGGAGTCCATTTCTACGTCGATGACCAAGGTGACGGTCAAAGACAAGGCGATTTTCTCCCGTCAGTTTGCAGCCCTAGTGAATGCTGGGGTAGCCCTTGTTCGGGGCTTAGGGGTGCTGGCCGACGACTGCACCAACCCCAAGCTGAAGCAAGCGCTGATGGCGATCAACGCCGATGTGCAGCAGGGCACTAACCTCTCAGACGCCATGCGGAAGCACCCCGCCTGCTTCGACAACCTCTATGTGGCCCTGGTGCAGGCGGGGGAAGTGGGCGGGGTGCTCGACGAAGTGCTCAACCGTCTGGCTAAGCTGCTGGAAGACCTCAACCGCTTGCAAAACCAGATTAAATCGGCCCTCACCTATCCAGTGGTGGTAGGCATTCTGGCCGTCACCATCTTCGTGGCCATGACCATGTTTCTGCTGCCCATCTTTGCCGATATGTTCGAGCAGATGGATGCAGAACTGCCCGCGTTTACCCAGCTGATGCTGTTGATTAGCGCCTTCTTGCGCAAGCCCCTGAACTGGGTGCTGATGGTTGCCATTGGCTTCTCCTCCAGCTTTGCCTTCAAGCGCTACTACGCTACCCTCAACGGTCGTCGCACCATCGACCGCCTTGCCCTCAAGATGCCCCTGTTTGGCGACCTGATTCAAAAAACCGCCACCGCCCGCTTCTGCCGCACCTTTGGTTCCCTCTCTAAGGCTGGCGTGCCGATTCTAACCTCCCTAGAAATCGTTCGTGACACCGCAGGCAACCAAATTATTTCCGAGGCGGTGGATGAGGCTCGTAAGGATGTTCAAACGGGCGGCATGATCAGCATCGCCCTGCAAAAGTATGGCGTTTTCCCCACCATGGCCATTCAGATGATTAGCATTGGCGAAGAAACTGGGGAACTAGACGGCATGTTGATGAAGGTGGCCGACTTCTACGAGGATGAAGTGGAGCAGGCCGTGAAATCCCTCACCAGCATCATGGAGCCGATCATGATTGTGGTGCTGGGGGGCATGGTGGGGTCAATTCTGGTCTCCATGTACCTGCCCATGTTCAAAATCATGGAAGTGGTGCAGTAGCTACGGCTCCCTTCTTCGCCCCATTCAACGGTCATGGGTTGTTAGGCTAGAGGCTGGCGGAATACCTCTAGCCCCGCAATTTTCTCAGACTGTCGCTGCACCTGCACCGACAGGGAATCGCACACTAGTTCGCAGAGGTCGAACACAAAGGCGTTGGCGATTTGATAGTACACACAAACGCCCTGCTGCTGTCGGGTCACCACACCCGCCTGGGCCAAAATCTTGAGGTGCTTAGAGACATTAGCCTGCCCTAGCCCTGTAACCTCAATAATCTCTGAGACATTTTTGGGGCCAGCCTTGAGGGCACACATAATTTGCAGCCGACTGGATTCAGACAAGACCTTGAAAAAGTCTGCCACAAGATGCAGGGTTTCCGGCGGAAGCTGCATAAACCGGCAATCGCTCGCCGGGGGGCTGGAGACGGCAGGGGTATGGGCAGGAGAGGAAGAAACCATAGAGAGACGCAGGGTGAGTCAAGGCTAGAGATTAAGACTTTATTATATAACCTAAGAGTAGTATACTGCCCCCCCTGTGCCAGTTTCCTCCCCTGGACAGCCCCCCAGGACAACGTCTCGGCGGGGGAGATCCTGCCGAGGCCCGTTGTTGCTCCAGGGAACACATGGCTTGGGTTAACGCGACGTCACTGAAGCCTGTTCACTGGCCTCGGTGGGGTGAGGCCAAGGGGATGGCCGGTGAGACGCCTCAGGGGAGGGCCGTACGGCTAGGGCGCGATCTAGTTTCAGCCTGTCAAAGGTATCGCCAAGGGCTGCCGTCAAGGATTGCCGGGTATGGGCATGGGCAAGGCGCTCAGCTTCTAGGGAGTCGGTGAGCCGCTGGCAGCGCTGCACAAGGGCTGTGAGCTGAGTTTGCAGGTCGTTGAGGGAATTCGCCTGGCCAAGACCCTCAACGAAGGTTTGGGCCTCGCGGTGAGCTTGCTGCTGGTCTAGAAGGCGCTGGGCCATGTCGGCCATTTGGGCCTGGTACTGTTCAGCCTCTTGGCGGCGCTGGCGGGCTTCGTTTTCGTAGAGTCGTCGCCAGTTAGCGGCACTGTTGTGGGCTTGGTCACGCTCGTGGCGAGTATCGGCCAATTGCCGCTGGAGGGTACGCACCTCGGCGATCCACTGGGTAAGGTCTTGGCTCATAACAACTCCTGACACCACGGTCTGCGACGATATCGCCGCCCAGTATAGCGAGCTTTGCCGAATCTGCACCTCCCCCTTGGGGCTATCCCCCTATTGGAACCCGCTGAGGCCTCCAATAGGGGCAATCTAACGGCTGGATTTGTGGGCAAGAACAGGTCTGTCTAGAACAGTAGGCGGGCAAAGGGCCCAGGCAGGGGCAGCACGATCAGCACCAGCAGGGTGAGGGCCAGCAGGCCAAGGAGGTCGCGGCGACTGTCGAGTTCGCTGATGTCGTTGAGGGCGGGTTGATCGACCGCTGGGATAAAGAACAGCAGAATTGCCCAAATCAGCAGTTCAGAGTGCACAAAGGCCAACATCAACACCAGTAACCGCGCCACTTGGCCGATGATCGCCCCGGTGCGTTGACCGTACATGGCGTGGACGATGTGGCCGCCATCGAGTTGGCCCACGGGCATGAGGTTGAGGGCGGTAACTACCAAACCCAGACAGCCTGCTATGGCGACAGGGTGCAGGTGAACCGCCTGCTCTAGGCCAATTTGCGATCCTAAGGCCAGTTTAATCAGCAGGGCCAGCATGACCGAGGCCGTGGGATTGATCGCCTCAAAGCTGAGCAGACTCGATCCTTCATCAGGCATGGGTACAACAGTAGACTGGGCCAAACCCCAAATCAGCAGCGGCAGGGTGACAACTAAACCTGCCAGGGGGCCAGCAATGCCCACATCAAACAAAGCCCGTCGATGGGGCACCGGAGAACGCAACTGAATAAACGCCCCAAAGGTTCCCAGGAAAAAGGGAAAGGGAATGAAATAGGGAAGGGTGGCGTCCATGCGGTAGCGGCGGGCGGTAAGGTAGTGACCCATTTCGTGGCAACCCAGGATCACCATCAGGGCCAGGGCGTAGGGCAAGCCTTGCCAAACCAGACTGGGATCGGCCTGCCGCTGAGCTTCGGTGAGGCCCATGAGTCTGGCCCCAGCGGAGGTGGTGGTCAGCAGCGTTACGGTCAACAGCCCTAGGGCAAGGCCCGGTCGAATCAGGGCTTTGGATTGGCCGCGGCCCTGGGTCTGGGATTGGGGATTGGGCACCAGGGCAAAAACGGGTTTCCCCTGCATTCCTTCCTGGAAAATCACCAGAAAGCGATCCCCAAACTGCCGCCGCACGTTTTCTTTAACCGTTTCGTAGGCCTCCGTAGGGGAGGTGCGCAGTTGCCCTCGGCAGATCATCGCCTGGGGCAGATATTCAATGGTTTGCAAATAGTAGACCGACCAGGGGAAGCACCCTTGCAGAGCGGATTCTTCCTCCTTGTCGATGGGGCGCAGGGGGGGCTTGGGAGGCGCGGCGGGGGATGGTGATTCAGCCGGGGATTCAGCCGAGGATTGGGACGTAGCGGCGGCGGTAGGAGACCCAGGCACCGAGGGTTTGCGCCCCCACTGCACCAAGCCCCAATACAGCAGGGGGCACAGCAGAAACAGCCCCAACAACACCCCTAGGGGCAACGGCTTTTCTGGGCCTTGAACCAGCGCCCACCCCGCCAACACTAGGGCGGGCATCATCATCACCAGCCACAGCAGCCAAACGGGAGTGCGGGTGATGGATCCCACACTTTGCTGAACCGTGGCAAAGGTGAACAGACCCAGCAGCAGCAACAAAACCCAAAACACAAGCATGGACAATTAACCATTCACAGTAGGGGGCAACCCGTTCACAGTAGGGGCAACTGATCTATCGGGGACGGAATCTATCGGGGACGGAATCTATCGGGGACGGAATCTATCGGAAACTGACGGCTCGGAAGGTGACTTATCGGGGGCGGATCAATTGAGGACGAAATCCCTCGGGAACTAATCTATCGGAAACTGACCGATCAGAGGCAAACGGCCTGGGGACATTGGGCAGTAAAGCCAAGCTAGGATTTGGGGAAGGGGTTCAACAACCGCTAAGATCATCATTCTGACATCACCCTTTCCGCCGCCACTTCGATACCGCAATTACCGATATCCTGCGCCCTCTGCAATCGCCGTCGAGTCAAATCCTATCGCGTCCTATGGCCTTCTCCCCGTCATCTACGGCGTCTAAGCCGCCACGTCCCGTCTTTGAAACCATCTACGCCTTCGCGCCCAACCGAGACACCCTGGGAGGAACCGCCTACTTTATTGTAGATAACGACTCCGAGGGATCTCCGCAAAATCTCCTAATTGATACCCCACCCTGGGATGAAACGACTCGGCAATTTCTGTCCGAACAGGGCGGTGCACGGTGGCTGGTGATTACCCACAGAACCGCCATCGGCAAAGCAGCAGCCCTGCAAAAACACCTAGGCTGCGAGGTGGTTGTCCAAGAACAGGAAGCCTACCTACTGCCCGATACGCCCAAAATGACCTTTCAACAAAACTTTAGGTTTACCCCTCAGATCGAAGCCCTGTGGACTCCGGGCTATTCCCCCGGTTCTGCCTGCGTGTATTGCGCACGCTACGGCGGCGTGCTGTTCACCGGACGGCACCTGCTGCCCAACCGCCAAGGCCAGCCCGAACCCCTGCGCTTTTCCAAAACCTTCCATTGGCCCCGCCATCTGCGCCAGGTGGAAGCCCTCAAAGCCCGCTTTTCTCCAGAAACCCTAGCCCACCTCTGCCCCGCCGCCAACACCGGATTTTTGCGCGGCCAACGCACCATCGACAACGCCTACGCCCAACTCCAGCAGATTGATCTGGATACCCTGCGTTCTGCCCCCGCTCTGCTTTAGCCCTTCCCCTTCCCCCTACTGGGTATACACAGCTTGTTTTCATGCCGCAAGTCCTTGGAGATCACCCTAAATCCCCCTTATTAAGGGGGACTTTAACTCCAGTTTCCCCCTTATTCCAGTTCCCCCCTTAGGAAGGGGGGCCAGGGGGGATCGATTCGCCCTAAACTGTTACTAACGAGCGGTTTGAGGGCTGAGGGCATTGGCAATCACAGCACTGGTCGGCATTTTAGGACTCGCCTATTTGTTGGGATCCTTCCCCACGGGCTACCTACTAGTCAAAGGGCTAAAGAACATTGATATCCGAGACTATGGTTCCGGCGGCACCGGGGCTACCAATGTGTTGCGTACCGTGGGTAAAGGCCCCGCCTTGGTCGTGTTTGTGGTGGATTTGCTGAAGGGTAGTGCCGCCGTGTGGCTGGCCCAGTGGCTCTTTCCGTTGCTGCTGGCCCGTTTTGGCGGCGATGGCCTGGTTCTAGCCCAATCTTGGGTGGATATGCTAGCAGGGTTAATGGCCCTAGTGGGGCACAGCCGCTCGGTCTGGCTAGGCTTTACGGGGGGCAAGTCCGTGGCCACCGGGCTGGGGGTGCTGTTGGCCATGGCATGGCCCGTGGCCCTGGGTGCCCTAGGAGTCTTTGGTCTCACCCTGGCCCTCAGCCGCATTGTGTCCTTGGGTTCGATGCTGGCAGCCCTGGCAGCGGTGATTCTGATGGTGGCCACTGGACAACCCCTCGCCTATACCTTACTGGCTATGGTGGGCGGCGGCTATGTGATTCTGCGGCACCGGGGCAACATTCAACGCCTGCTGGCGGGTACAGAACCCCGCATTGGCCAGCCTGTCGCTACCTCCAATACGGGTTCACCGGAGTCCTGATGGTTTGTGGACTCTCACAGATCTCTAGATCGATAAATCCTTAGAAATCTCTAGATTGATGAAGCGTACCCCGTGCCGCCCATCGAGATACGCTTCCCTCAGATCAACTGTCCATGGACAAGGACCCAAAGCCCCCTGTCCCTTGGGCTGTCGGGGCTAGGCCAGGTCAAAGCGATCGGCGTTCATCACCTTTGTCCAGGCGGCAACGAAGTCTTGCACAAACTTCCCGTGGCTGTCGTCTTGGGCGTAGACCTCGGCGTAGGCCCGCAGGATGGAGTTAGACCCGAAGACCAAATCCACCCGCGTAGCCGTCCACTTCACCTGTCCGGTTTGGCGGTCGCAGATTTCGTACAGGTTTTTGCCAGCGGGCTTCCACAGGTAATTCATATCCGTCAGGTTGACGAAGAAGTCGTTGGTCAACGCCCCTTCCCGGTCGGTGAAAACACCGTGCTTGGTGTTGCCGTGGTTGGTGCCCAAAACGCGCATTCCGCCTAGCAACACAGTCATTTCTGGGGCGGTTAACCCCATCAGTTGGGTGCGATCCAGCAGCAGTTCTTCGGGCTGCACGGCGTAATCCTTTTTGAGCCAGTTGCGGTAGCCATCGTGGACGGGTTCCAGGGGCTCGAAGGATTCGATGTCGGTCATCTCGTCCGTGGCATCGCCTCGGCCAGGGGCAAAGGGAACGGTGATATCCACCCCAGCCGCCTTGGCCGCTTGCTCAATGCCGACATTCCCGGCGAGAACAATCACATCCGCAACGCTGGCCCCGGTTTCGGCGGCAATACCCTCCAGCACCGTTAGCACCTTGGCCAGTTGCTCCGGCTCGTTGCCCACCCAATCCCTTTGGGGCGCAAGGCGAATCCGGGCACCGTTGGCCCCGCCGCGATTATCGGAACCCCGGAACGTCCGGGCGCTATCCCAGGCAGTACACACCATCTCGCGAAGGGTCAACCCACTGGCGGCGATTCGATTCTTCACCGATTGCACGTCGTAGTGGGCATTTCCGGTAGGAACCGGATCCTGCCAAATCAGGTCTTCCTGGGGCACATCGGGGCCGAGGTAGCGTGCCTTTGGCCCCATATCCCGGTGGGTGAGCTTAAACCAGGCCCGCGCAAAGACCTCCGAGAAGTAGGCCGGATCTTGGTAGAATCGCTCGGAAATCTTGCGGTATTCCGGATCCATCTTCATCGCCATGTCGGCATCGGTCATCACCAAGTTGCGGCGAACATTGGGGTCTTCCACATCCAGGGGCAGGTCTTCCTCCTTGGGATTGATCGGCTCCCACTGCCACGCCCCCGCCGGACTCTTTTTCAGCTCCCAGTCATAGTTCAGCAGCATGTGGAAGTAGCCGTTGTCCCACTGGGTGGGGTGGGGTGTCCAGGCTCCCTCAATGCCGCTGGTAACGGCATCACGACCAATGCCGCGCCCGTTTTTTTTGTTCCAGCCGAGCCCCTGTTCCTCCACATCAGCCCCCTCCGGTTCAGCCCCCAGGAGAGCCGCATCGCCGTTGCCGTGGCACTTGCCCACCGTATGCCCCCCAGCGGTGAGGGCAACGGTTTCCTCGTCGTTCATGGCCATGCGGGCGAAGGTGATCCGTACATCATGGGCGGTCTTCAGCGGGTCGGGGTTGCCGTCCACGCCTTCGGGGTTGACGTAGATCAGCCCCATCATCACCGCCGCCAGGGGATTGTCCAGATCCCGCTCACCGGAATAGCGGCTGTGGGGGTTATCGCTGGGGGCCAGCCATTCCTTTTCAGAACCCCAGTAAATATCCTTTTCGGGCTGCCAAATATCCTCCCGACCAAAAGCAAACCCAAAGGTTTTTAGACCCATAGATTCGTAGGCAATAGTGCCTGCGTAGGCGATCAAATCGGCCCAGCTGAGTTGATTTCCATACTTCTTTTTAATTGGCCATAGCAGCCGACGGGCCTTATCCAAATTGGTGTTGTCAGGCCAAGAATTGAGCGGTGCAAATCGCTGATTGCCCGTACCCGCTCCACCCCGACCATCGGCAATGCGGTAGGTGCCGGCTGCGTGCCAGGTGAGACGAATCATCAGCCCGCCATAGTGGCCCCAATCCGCTGGCCACCAGGGTTGGCTATCGGTCATGAGGGCGTGCAGATCTTCCTTGAGAGCAGCAACGTCAAGGTTCTGAACTTCCTCCCGATAGTTAAAGTCGGCTCCTAAGGGATTTGTCTTGTAATCATGCTGACTTAAAATATCGAGGTTCAACGCCTTCGGCCACCAGTCCATTTGAGCCATGCTGGGTGTTGTAACGGCACCGTGCATTACCGGACATTTACCACGGGGAGCAGTCATCGTTTCATCCACGTTGAATAGCCTCTTACGAGTGGGGAATTGACGCTTTCTGTAGTGGTCATTATCCGATGCAATCATAAGAAAAACTTAAGCTTTAAGGAATTCGTCATAGTTTTTACAAAAAGAGATTTTTGATTTAGAACATTTGCTAATTATTTTTAAGTTTCTAGACATCTCGACTGCCCCCTAGTCATCCTCCATGCCGCTAGCACGACACTGCCAAGGACGAAAATCTAGGTTTAGAGCCCATCCAAATCTAAAAAAACCGATTCCCAGCCTGGTCAGCGAAACGGCAGGGGTGTATCCTTCCCGCCTTTCTAAGCCGGGGATAACCCACCAAGATTGAGGATCCGTAAATCCCAAAGTCTCCCTGGTCCACCCTGACGGGCAGCAAGCTGCTACACCCCCAGCCCCTCACCCTCCCGGGTGAGGGCTGGATCACGGCAAAAGAGCGTGTTTGTGATCTACTGAGGATGCGTAGTTTTCCTAAAACCCACGGATGAGCTGAATGCCAGCCTTAACCGCCTCATAGCCAAACAGCAGCAC
>CAZWNR010000099.1:0-10305 GCA_964635665.1 uncultured bacterium
CCTGCCCCCCAGACACAGCGCCGACGAGCTAGATGCCCGCAAACAGGAATCCATCGAACAGCGCACCGACCCCCTGCTGCATAAGAACGTAGATTACGCCATCACCTTTGACGACGATGGCCAACGCCGCACCCTACCCACCAGCCGCAGTGTCTACCGCGAGGCCAGCCGCGCCTTTGCCGACCAACAGGCCCTCGAACTCACCTTTGGCCCAGGGGAACAAAGCATTGGGGCCGCCCGCTCCATCGCTAGCTTTGATCGCTAAATCGCCCCCTAGACATCGCTGAGAAGGGCCATGAAACGAACCCTTCTTACTCCCCTCGCCCACGGAGGCAAGGGTAAGGTAAGCGCTATGCTGAATCCTTGATTGGTTCACGGGGCCATCTCGGTAGTTTAGAAAACTATCCGAGTAGTCTAGAGAACATGAGGTTAACAGCGGTGGAGGTCGGCAAAAAATGTTCCAGGGCGAGTTGGTATGTCGGTTTCAGGCCAATGGGCAGGTGGTATACGTCAACGACGCCTACTGTCATTACTATGGCTGTGATCCTACGAATCTCACGGATCTTACCGATCCGCCCCACCTCAGCCAGAGCCTAGATGGCTGGCCCGAACTGAATGTGATGACCATCACCACCGACCATGCGCGACTGAACCACGAAACTCGCATCCAATCCCCCATGGGCGAGGTGCTGTGGCAGCAGTGGTATAACCAGGGCCATTTCGATGACCAGGGCCAACTGATCGAAATCCAGGCCGTGGGGCGCGATATCACCCGCTATAAGCGGGCAGAAGTGCGCCTTCAGCACCAAATCGAGCGGGAGAAATCCCTAGGGCGGCTGGTGGATCGCCTGCGCCAGAGCTTTGATCTTAAGGATATCTTTGCCATTGCCACCGAGGAACTGCGGCACCTGCTGGGCTGTGATCGAGCCTCGGTATACCAGTTTACCGAGGACTGGAGCGGCTATTTTGTGGCCGAATCGGTGACCCAGGGCTGGATGCCCCTAGTAGGGGATGGCAGCCGCACCGTCTGGGCCGACACCTATCTGCAAGAACACCAAGGGGGCCGTTACCGCAATCGGGAATTCTTCGCCATCGATGATATTTACCTCAGTGGCCACACCCCTTGTCACGTCGATATTCTAGAACAGTTCCAGGTACGGGCCTATGCCATTGTGCCGATCTTCCAGCAGGATCAGCTCTGGGGGCTATTGAGCGCCTACCACAATGCTGGCCCCCGCCGCTGGCAAGCCGAAGACCTTACCCTCATGACCCAGGTATCGCACCATTTGGGTCTGGCCCTGTACCAAATTGGGCTGCTCGAACAGGCTCAGCAGGCCAGGGAAGCCGCCGAACGAGCCAACCGGGCCAAGAGCGACTTTTTGGCCCACATGAGCCACGAACTGCGCACTCCCCTGAATGCCATCCTCGGCTATTCCCAACTATTGCGGCGCGATTCTCGCCTGCCCGCCGATACCCAGGTGCACCTCGCCACCATCGGCCAAAGCGGCGAATACCTCCTCAGCCTGATTAACGATATCCTCAGCCTGTCCAAAATTGAGGCAGGCCAGATGACCCTGGCCACCAGCGCCTTTAGTCTGCCAGACCTGGTGCAGCAGTTGGTGGATATGCTGCTGCCGAGGGCCAACGAAAAGGGGCTCACCCTCACCTTTCGTCTCGATCATGCCCTGCCCCCCTACCTTCGTAGTGACCAAGGCAAGCTCCAGCAAATTCTGCTGAACCTACTGGACAACGCCCTGAAATTTACGGCAGAGGGCACCGTCAACCTTGCCGCAGACTGGGCCGATACCAACGCTAGCCCCCCCGTGCTGCGTTTTAGTGTGGCGGATACTGGCCCCGGCATTGCCCACCACCAAGTGCAAGATTTATTTCAGCCCTTTTCCCAAACCGACACAGGCCGCACTTGCCAGGATGGCACGGGTCTAGGGCTGGCCCTTAGCCGTCGGTTTGCCAACCTCCTTGGCGGCGATCTTACCCTGGCGGAATCTAGCCCCCAGGGCAGCACTTTTCACCTAGATCTGCCCGTGGTGGTGGTGAACCAGGTGGATCTCAAGCCCCGACCAACCGCCGATCAGGTGGCGGGACTAGCCCCCGATCAGCCCGTACCACGCCTTGTGGTAGCCGACGACAACGAGCCCAATCGACGGCTGTTGATCACCCTGCTAGGAAGCCTCGGCTTTGAGGTGATGGGAGCCTGTAATGGCCAGGAGGCGGTGACGCTGACCCAACGGTGGGCCCCCGACCTGGTTTTAATGGATCTACGGATGCCGATTCTAGATGGCTACCAGGCCACCCAGCAGATTCGATTCAGCACGGAAGCAGGGCCCGTGATCGTCGCCCTCAGCGCCAGTGCCTTTGATGAAGAGGAAACGGTCGCCCTATAGAGTGGTTGCAACGGCTTTCTGCGCAAGCCCATTCGAGAGAACGACCTGCTAGAGGTGATCCAACAGCATCTTGGGGTACGCTATCTCTATGCCGAATCTGTGCCCCAGGATACCTCCAACAGGTTAGATTCCTCCTCCCCAGGCACCCCCACCCTGGAACTTGCGGGTCTCGCCACCGACTGGGTGAATCGGCTATACCAAGGGGCCTTGGTAGCCAATAGCCAAGCCCTCTACACCCTGTTAGACGAGTTGCCCCCCGACCGTCAGCCACTAGCCTTGGCCCTACGCCGTTGGGTGAAAGATTTTCGTTGTGACAAAATTGTCGAATTGGTAGAGCAAGGGCGTGACGCAACCCGAAGGGAATCCGATCATTTTGATTGTGGATGACACCACCGAAAATCTGCGGGTGTTGTCTGCGGCCTTAGCCAACCAGGGGTACGACGTGCGCGGAGTGATCAATGGCGATATGGCCCTGCGGGCTGCCCAGGCCGAGCGCCTCGATCTCATCTTGCTGGATATTCGAATGCCGGGGATGGATGGCTATGAGATTTGTCGGCGGCTGAAGGGAAATCCGGCGACCCAAGATATTCCCGTGATTTTCCTCAGCGCCCTAGGGGATTCCATCGATAAGGTGCAAGCCTTTGGCGTGGGCGGAGTAGACTACATCACCAAGCCCTTCCAGCTCGATGAGGTGCTGGTGCGGGTCAAGAACCAGCTTGCCCTCCAGGCCGCCCAGCGCACCATTCAGCAAATGAACCAAACCCTGGAACAGCAGGTACAAGACCGCACCGCCGAACTGGCCCAGGCCAACCACATCCTCAGCCAAGAAATTGAAGAACGCAAGCGCATCGAAAAAGACCTGCGCGATTCGGAGATGCGCTATCGCCTGGTGGCCGACAACATCAGCGATCTGGTGGGCTTGCACGACCTGAAGGGGCATTTCATCTACGTCAGCCCCTCCTGCCTAGGGCTGCTCGGCCACACCGCCGACAAGCTGATTGGCCAAAACTTCTATGACTTCATCCACCCCGACGACCGCGAACGAGTGCGCTTGCAAATCCAAGCCCTACGCCCACCCCAAACCCTAGCCCAATTGCTCTACCGGGCAGTGCGTTCCTCGGGGGACGAGCTTTGGCTAGAGACCTTG
Organism: uncultured bacterium; assembly: GCA_964635665.1. Classification (GTDB taxonomy): domain Bacteria; phylum Cyanobacteriota; class Cyanobacteriia; order Phormidesmidales; family Phormidesmidaceae; genus Nodosilinea. The sequence goes on from CAZWNR010000099.1 coordinate 3,550, forward strand.
GCTCGCCCTATCCTCAACAGTCGGGGCCGGGTTGTGCAGGTGCAAACGGTGTCGCGGGACGTGACCGAACGGGTGCGGGTAGAAGCCCAGTTGCGCCACCAGGCCCTCTACGACGACCTTACCCAACTGCCCAACCGCACCCTGTTTATGGAGCGGGTAGACTATGCCCTACACCAGGGCCAAAGCCCCCATTCCTTTGCGGTGCTGTTCATTGATATTGACCGTTTTAAGCTAATTAACGACAGCCTTGGCCATGGGGCGGGGGATCACCTGCTGCGGTCGGTGGTCAACACCCTCAGCCAATACCTGCGCCCCTTTGATACCCTGGCCCGCTGGGGGGGCGATGAATTTGGCCTGCTGCTCCCGGATCTCGACGACATTACCAGCGCCATTGAGATGGCCACCGCCATCCAAACCGGGTTAGCCCGTCCCATCGACTTGGAGGAACAGTCGGTGGTGATTAGCGCCAGCATTGGCATTGTATGGTCGGCGGGCTACTACCAAAGCGGCACCGAAATTCTCCGGGATGCCGACACCGCCATGTATCGAGCCAAAAGCCGGGGCCGCGCCTGCTACGAGGTCTTCGACCCGGAAATGCACCAGGAGATGCTGCATCGCCTCACCCTAGAACACGATCTGCGACGGGCCATCGAAACCGACCAGCTTCAGGTCTACTACCAGCCCCAGGTAGACCTTGTCACAGGCCAGTGGCTGGGGGTAGAAGCGCTGGCCCGGTGGCACCACCCCCAGCAGGGCATGGTTAGCCCCCAGGTGTTTATCCCCATTGCCGAGGAGGCGGGGTTGATTCAGGCGGTGGGGGAATGGGTGCTGTGGGCCGCCTGCCATCAGTTGCAGCAGTGGCACCGCCAGTTTCCTGATGCGCCTCTCTACGTCAGCATTAACGTGGCCAGTCAGCAACTCCAGCGGTCAGACTTTTTAGACATCATCGACCAAGTGCTGGCAGGCACCGCCCTCGACCCTGCCTTTCTCCACCTAGAAATTACCGAACGCGCCTTGATTGAAGACACCGACCACACGGCTGAGGTGCTAGCGGGTCTGCGGCAGCGGGGCATTCAGGTAAACCTAGACGACTTTGGGACGGGCTATTCCTCCCTCAGCTACCTGCACCGCTTCCCGGTGGATGTGTTGAAAATTGACCAGTCCTTTGTCGGCCAAATTCAGCCCGATAATCCCCAATCCGAGGCCCTCGGCATCATTCGCGCCATCCTCAACCTGGCCCAGGGCATGGGAATGCAGGTGGTAGCCGAGGGTGTAGAAACCGACTACCAACGACAACAACTGGCCCAAATGGGTTGCCCCATGGGACAGGGGTATTATTTTGCTCGTCCCCTCCCCGCCAACACCATCGCCCAAGACCTAACGAAGGCAGTCCCCAGCGATCCAACGCCCTAACTCGCCGGGGCAAGGGAGCCTAGCGCTCTTCGTCCATCGCTAAACCCACCAACAAGTTGGGGATCTCTGTCCACCGATAGACCCGATCAACTTACGGCCCCCTTTCCTGATTGACGGATACTGGGCTGAAGAGTTTTGATGTCCTGTATTGGTTGGACGGCACCATCCCCAAACCTAACGAGCCCTAGAGGCTCAGCACCGGTTGGGTTCTGTCAGAATTGAGTACCAGACTATCAGCATCGATCCTGATCCATCGTTCTTCTGCCAACGATGTACTCCTATGGCCATCTCAGGTTATCAAGTTCACACGGAGATCTATAGAAGCGACCTAACCATTGTGGAGCGAGGCTCTTGGAAGGGACAGCCGGTGGTGCTAAAGCGACTTAATCGTGAGTACCCCCTCCCCCAAGACATTGTTCGCTATCGTCAGGAATACGACAGCCTCCGCCAAATAGAGAGTGCTTGGGTCTTAAAAAGCTATGCCATCGAAACCGCCCAGCATAGCCTAGCGTTGGTGTTAGAAGATATTGAGGGAGAGTCGCTACGAACTCACTGCCAAGGCCAGCCCCTAGCCCTCGATCACTTCCTAGGACTGGCGATTGCCATGACTCAGGGGTTAGGCGATATCCATACCGCTGGCATCATTCACAAAGATATCAATCCGGCCAATATTATTGTGAATTCTCGGATGGGCCAGCTACGAATTATTGATTTTGGTCTGTCGAGTTCGGCGCAGCAAGAAATCACCACCCCACAGCACCCTAACACCCTAGAGGGCACCCTCAACTATATCTCCCCCGAACAAACCGGACGGGTCAATCGGCTGGTGGACTACCGCAGCGATATTTACTCCCTTGGGGTCACCTTCTATGAAATGCTGACGGGCCATCTGCCGTTTACGGCCACCGATCCCATGGCGCTCATCCACAGTCATTTGGCCAAGGTGCCCCCCAGCCTAGCGGATTATCGGCCCGACCTACCAGGCTTTTTGGTGGCCATGGTCACCAAAATGATGGCCAAAGGCGCTGAGGATCGATACCAAAGTGCCTGGGGAATTCAGGCCGATCTAGAGCGTCTTCAGCGGGGAACGGTGGATCTGGAGATCGCCCAGGACGATTATCCGGCCCAGTTTCGCCTGCCCCAAACCCTCTATGGCCGAGAGGCGGACTTGCAGCAACTACGGGCGGGCTTTGACACCATTTGCCGGGGCGGGGCGGGGCAACTCATGCTGGTGACGGGGTACTCTGGCATGGGCAAGTCGTCCTTGGTGGGCGAGCTGTATCGTCCGATTACCGAGGCCCAGGGCTATTTCGCGGCGGGCAAATTTGACCAGTTTCAGCGGGTGACGCCCTACCTAGCCTGGATTAAGGCCCTCAGCAGCTTGCTACGTCAGGTGTTGGGGGAGAGCGCAGATCGGCTGGAGGGGTTGAAGGCAAAGCTTTTGGCCGCCCTGGGCAACAACGGCCAGGTACTCATTGATGTCATTCCCGACCTAGAAATGATCATCGGGCCTCAGCCCTCGGTGCCCTCCCTAGCCGCCGCCGAGGCCCAGAACCGCTTTGAAAATGCTTTTCTGCGGTTTGTGCAGGTATTGGCCCAACCCGATCATCCCCTCGTGCTGTTCTTAGACGATTGGCAATGGGCCGACGGCGCTAGTTTAAAGCTGCTGCGCCTGCTGTTAGGGTCTCCTCACCCACAGTCCCTGCTGGTAATTGGGGCCTATCGCAGCAACGAGGTGGGCGAAACCCATCCCCTAACGCGGATGCTGGCTACCTTGGCGCAGGAGGGCATTCAGCCCGTCACCCTTCAGTTAGCCCCCCTTGCCCTGGGGCACATTGGCCAATTGTTGGTAGACACCCTGCATTGCGAGGAGGCCGATGTGCAGCCCCTCGCCCAATTAGTGCTGGACAAAACCGGTGGCAATCCTTTTTTCGTCAATGAGTTTATCAAAACCTTGGCGATGGAAGGGTTGATTCACTTTGATCCTAGTCAGCGCCGCTGGCAGTGGGATGTGGCCCAAATTGAAGCCCAGGATATTACGGATAACGTGGTGGTGTTGATGACCGACAAGCTCAAAAAGCTGTCGGCGGAAGTGCAACAGTGGCTCTGCATTGCCGCTTGTATCGGGGCCAGTTTTGACCGCGATACCCTCAGTTTGGTGGCCAATCAAACCCCTGAAACGATACAGCTCATTTTAGCCCAGGCTATCCAGTCGGGGCTGATTATCACCTCCAAACAAACCCAGGAATTTCGCTTTCTCCATGACCGCGTACAGCAGGCGGCCTACGAGTTGATCCATCCAGCGGAAAAGTCAGCGCTACACCTGCGGATTGGCCAACATTTGCACCAGCAGTTGCCTAGCCATCCAGAAAAATTATTCGACGTGGTTGATCACCTCAATCAAGGCCTTCTCCATCTACCAGCCCAGGAACGGGTGTCATTGGCACGGCTGAATCTAGAGGCTGGGCAACGGGCCAAACAGGCCACCGCCTACCAGGCCGCCACCCAGTATTTGGCGTCGGGTATTAACGCCTGCTTGGGGGCCGATTTCCCCGCCGATCTATGGTTTGCACTGCATCGCGAACAGGCCGAAGTCCAGTATTTGCTGGGTGAATTCGAGGCTTCCCAACGTACGATTGATCACCTCCTTCAACAGCCGCTATCTCCCCTGCAAAGGGCCAATGTCTACAACTTGCGCATTGTCCAAAACACGGTTCAAACCAACTATCAACAGGCCCTAGCAGCGGGACAAGAAGCCCTAGCGGCCCTGGGCATTGGATTGCCCCTAACGGATTTAGATCAGGCGTTTTTGGTGGCCTATGCTGACCTCAAAACAGCCCTGGGAGATCGCCCCCTATCGAGCCTGGAGCATCTGCCAACGATGGTGGACAAAGAGAAGATCTTTGCCGTAGAGCTTCTGTCTAATTTAGGCTCCGCAGCCTATCGGTACGACCGCAGAATTTGGCAAATGGTTGTGGTGATTTCCATCAACCTTTTTCTGCGGTACGGCAATGCGCCCCAGTCTTGCTATGGCTACTCCAACTATGGCACGTTGCTGGGTTCGGTGCTGGGCGACTATACCTCCGGGTACGAGTCGGCACTGGTGTCTTTGCGTTTGGCAGAACGGTATGGGGATCGCACCCAACTCTCTAGGGCCTGCTTCATTCTCAGCAACTTTGTTCAATCCTGGGTGCGTCCGGTGGCCGAAGCCGATGCCATTAACCAAACAGGGGTTGATGCGGGCCTAGAAACAGGGGAATTTCAGTATGTGGGCTACACCCTCAGCTACCGAATTTCCAATTTATTTTTTCAGGGTAAACCGCTGGTTGAAGTGAACACAGCCCTCCACGAGGCCATGCAGTTCTGTCGGCAGGTGAAAAACCAGTGGGCCATCGATGCACTCCTGGGCTACCACCTCGTGCTAGATCAGATCACGGGCAAGGCGATGACGCCCCAGCCCCCGACCTCCATGGCCGCTACGGATTCGCTGGCGCTAACGGATCTGCCCACCGAGGTCACCTACATCCAGGCTTGCCAACAAAACAACAGCCTCAGTGGCCTCTGCCGTTACCACATTCTCCAGGGGTTGGTGCAGTATCTCAACCGTCAGTTCTCCGAGGCCCTGGCCCAGATGGATCACGCTACTCCCATGCTGGACTTTATTTTGGGCGTGGTTTCCGTGGCGGAATATCATTTTTATACGGCCCTCATTTTAGCGGCCCTGCCCCCCACCGCCAACAGGCTAAAACGGCTGGAGGCACATCGCGCCTGGCTACAAGACCGAGCCGATATCTGCGCCGAAAACTTCCTGCAAAAGGCCCAACTGGTGGATGCCGAATGGGCCAGACTACACCATCACCCTTGGGAGGCCATTCAGCACTACGATGCAGCCATTGCTAGCGCCGTGGCCCACGGGTTTTTACCCGACGAAGCCCTGGCCTGTGAATGTGCCGCCCGATTTTGGCTGGGGCATCAAAAACCTACCTTGGCCAAGCCCTATTTACAACAGGCCCACTATGCTTTTTCCCGCTGGGGTGCCACCGCAAAAGTCGATCAACTAGAACAGGACTTTCCTTGGCTAGGAGCCGCGTCCCACACCGATCAACGCACGGATAGTATCCCTGGCCAAGTGAGTGCTAGTACCTTTAGCGATACCCTCGATTTATCCAGTTTGTTGAAAGCTTCCCAGGCCATTTCCAGTCAGATTGTATTAGGTAACTTAACCCATGATCTGATGGATATCCTTGTGGAAAATGCCGGGGCTCAGCGGGGTTATTTGCTGTTACTAAAGGAGGATTTGAATCCTTGGATAGCCGCCTACAGCGGCCCTGAAGATTGGCCCATCGCCCAGGATGCTGATGACCCCAAACAGTTGCCTCTATCCTTAATAAACTATGTCGTTCGTACCCACCGACCCGTCATCCTAGAAGATGCAGTTCATGGGGGCGACTTTACCCAAGACGTCTACATTCGTGAACGGCAGCCCCGATCTGTCCTCTGCGTTCCTCTCCTGCACCAAGGGAACTTAATTGGTCTTGTTTATTTTGAGCATAGTCTTACTGCCAATGCCTTTACCCATAGACAGCTAGAAATCGTTAATCTGCTCTCATCCCAGGCGGCTATTTCCATTCAAAATGCCCAACTCTATAACACCCTCGAACAAAAAGTAGCCCAGCGCACCCAAGCCCTGGCCGAAGAACGGGCTAAGTCAGAACGTCTCCTGCGAAATATCCTACCCGCTTCCATTGTGGAACGCCTGAAGGAAAATGAACAGGACATTGCTGATGGCTTTGATGAAGTGACCGTGATGTTCTGTGACATCGTTCAGTTCACGGCTCTTTCCAGTCAGATTTCTCCGACTAAATTAGTGAAATTTCTAAACCAAGTTTTCTCCGCCTTTGATCAGTTGTGTGAGCACCATCAGCTCGAAAAAATCAAGACCATTGGCGATGCCTATGTAGCCGTGGGTGGGTTGCCCGGCAGTGCCCCCAACCCCATGGAAGCGGTTGCAAATATGGCCCTAGACATGATGACTGTCGTACAGAAATTTACCTTCCCTCTGGCCGATTCCTCCCATCATTCGCCCCGAATTCGTATCGGCATCCACGCTGGGCCAGTGGTGGCAGGGGTAATTGGAACCCGCAAGTTTGCCTACGACCTCTGGGGTGACACGGTGAATGTGGCGAGCCGCATGGAATCCCAGGGGGAAGCTGGAAAAATTCAAGTCACCGAGACGATCTACCGTCGCCTGGCCCATCGATACCGGTTTGAAAAACGCCCTCCCCTTGAGATCAAAGGTAAGGGGAAAATGACAACCTACTGGCTCCTGGGCTAGCGCCGCCC
>CAZWNR010000100.1:0-10294 GCA_964635665.1 uncultured bacterium
TAAAATACCTTCAGCTAGTTGTGAGACATGCACTTGATGCCCAGGGAGCCTGGATGCCGAAGTCCAGCTTTGGCATCCAATCCGCCAGCGACGCCCAACTGCCGACCTTGCGCCTACGCGGCCTCCAAGCCCAGTACCAGCGCTACTGGCCCCAGATCTACGCCACTATCCGCACCAGCCCCGTGGCCATCCAAGAACTCGACTGGCACGACCCCAGCAATCTCGTCCTCCATACGGATCTGGGTGTCGTGTACCTAGGGGCCTACAGCCCTGACCTAGAGCGCCAGTTAGCCACCCTAGACCAAATGCGCAATCTATCGGAGCAGGTGGGCAAAGCCCAGGTATCCCACATTGACCTCACCAATCCCGACCGCCCTTCCCTGGCCCTGACCAACCCATCACAACCGGAAGACCAGCCCTAGGGATCCCTGCCATTGTGCCGTTACCATAGCCAAGGTCATGGCAGCACCATTCCCATTAATCCGCAGATGGGTTCCCCTCCAAACCGGCTGACTGGCCTCATATCCAGGACATTTTTCGGGGCCGCGTCGCAGGGAATCGAAGATGTGAGGGGAGCTATTTTTAGATTTTCTTTAGAAATACGGACGAAGGATTCCATTTTTAGATTTCGTTTGTTTTTTTCAACTGAAGTAATCTATAGTTGTCTAGAATCAGCCAGGGTTAGCCAGAACAGCGCTTAGTGCTATTGTTCATAACCTGTATTAACGATTGCCTATGATTTTTGAACCCCCAAATTCTGGCGATTTCCCCAGTGCCGATCCCCGTTCTAACCCCGTTCACTCCGATAACCACTTAGCCTCTCACTCAGGTGACGCTGTGACTTCGGCAAATGAACATCCCGGCTCTGATCTCAATACCTTCCACCCTATCGGACGTCAGCCCAGTCAACCTAACGATGCTACCGCTATGCCCGGAGATACGTTAAACCACAACACCGCATTGCCCAGTAGCGTTGCCCGTATCAAGGTGATTGGGGTGGGAGGTGGCGGCTGTAATGCCGTCAACCGCATGATCCATAGCGGCCTAGCTGGCATCGAATTTTGGTCTGTGAACACTGATGCCCAGGCCCTAGAGAACTCTGCTATTTCCAACACGCTCCACATTGGTCAAAAGCTGACCCGTGGATTGGGGGCAGGCGGGAACCCCGCCATTGGCCAAAAAGCCGCCGAGGAATCCCGCGAGGACATCGCAGCGGCCCTAGAAGATTCTGACCTCGTCTTTATTACGGCGGGGATGGGGGGAGGCACCGGAACCGGAGCGGCTCCCATTGTGGCGGAAATTGCCAAGGAAGCTGGAGCGCTCACCATTGGGGTCGTCACCCGTCCCTTTACCTTTGAGGGGCGTCGTCGCATGACCCAAGCCGACGAGGGCATTGCCGCCCTCCAGGGCCGGGTAGACACTCTGATTGTGATCCCCAACGACAAGCTGCTCTCCGTCATTTCCGAGCAAACTCCCGTCCAGGAAGCCTTCCGCACCGCCGACGACATTCTGCGCCAGGGCGTTCAGGGCATTTCCGACATCATTACTATCCCCGGTTTGGTGAACGTAGACTTTGCCGACGTGCGGGCGGTGATGGCGGATGCGGGTACGGCACTGATGGGGATTGGCGTTGGCTCTGGCAAATCGCGAGCCAGGGAAGCAGCCATTGCGGCCATTTCCTCACCCCTGCTAGAGGCGTCCATTGATGGCGCGTCCGGTGCCGTCTTTAACGTCACCGGCGGCACCGACCTCACCCTCCATGAGGTCAACGCAGCGGCGGAAATTATCTACGAAGGGGTAGATCCCAACGCCAATATTATCTTTGGGGCTGTCATCGACGAACGCCTGCAAGGGGAAGTAAGAATCACCGTCATTGCGACAGGCTTTAATACCCGACCGGGGGTACAGCCCGTTGTAGAAGCTGAGCGGGTCACGCCCTTTAAGCGCAACCTGACGCCACCCCCTCCCACGCCCCCCAGCGGTGGTGGCGGGTTAGGTGCAGGACTGGATATTCCAGAGTTTCTGCAACGACGACGTCCCAACAATCGTTAGTGGCCCATCCTAGGATCTACCACCGACTCATTCATCCGACCGTAACACCATGAGCTTGCCCCCTGCTTGGCCGGTGGCCCTGACTATTGCTGGTTCCGACAGCGGCGGTGGGGCCGGAATTCAGGCCGATTTGCGTACCTTTGCTTTCCACCGGGTTCACGGGACTAGCGTCTTAACCTGTGTTACCGCCCAAAACACCGTGGGCGTAACCCGGGTAGATGCCCTTTCCCCTGAGGCCGTGGTGGCTCAGATGGATGCGGTGACGAGCGACATCACCGTAAAGGCCGTCAAGACCGGAATGCTGCTGAATCGGGGCATCATTGACGCGGTGAGTACCTTGGTCTCCCAGCTTCCTCAAACGATTCCTGTCGTGGTGGATCCCGTGATGGTATCTCGGGCTGGGGCGCAACTGATTGATGATGTCGCCGTGGCTACCCTCACCGAGGGCCTGATTCCCCAAGCCACCATCGTCACCCCCAACCGCTACGAGGCCGAACTGCTGACGGGGCTTACCCTCACCACTCTGGCCGATATGGAAGCCGCTGCTCGCAAAATCTACTGCCTTGGCCCCAAGGCCGTTCTGGTGAAGGGGGGCGGCATGGCCGACGACCTCAAGGGCACCGATGTGTGGTTTGATGGCCAAACCCTAGAGGTTCTCACCACCGAAACCGTCTGCACCCCCAACACCCACGGCACCGGATGTACCCTCTCCGCCGCCATTGCCGCCAACCTCGCCCTAGGGCAGACTCCCCTCGATGCAGTGCGAGCCGCCAAACAGTACGTTACCCATGCCCTACACCACTCCCTTACCATTGGGCGGGGCCAAGGGCCAGTGGGCCATTTCTACCCCTTGCTGACCTAAAGCGCCTGGCCTAGGACTCAACCCCCAACAGCCGCGCCACCACGGTTTCGATGGCAGGGGCCAAGGCTTGCAGAACAGGGGGCAAACTGTTCTTGGCCACAAGGGTTTCAATGCGACCTAGGCGGTCGTTGCTTTGGGGCATGGGTCAACATGGGCGAAACCCTGTGCCTACAGTATGCCAAAGGAAGAACATCCCAAACCAAAGACCCCGGTAGTTCAGCACTCCGGGGTCTTCGTAATTTGGGAAATGAATCAGGATTAGGTAGCAAATCCTGGTTGGCTATCCCCGGATTGAATGGGCGAGGAGAGCTCGCCCCTAGGTACGGTTGGGCAGATATGAAATCGGGGATACGGAGTTCGGATTTGGCATAAAGACAAGTCCGGCCCTAGGCTTTTTCGATCAGGGCAATGTTGGAGAACACAAAGTCCTGCACCTGTGGGCCATTGGGGGTCGCCGTTTCAATATGGCGGTGGGACAGAATGTAGTAGCCACCCACAGCTTCGTAGTTGTCCTCAAAGGTACTGAGGCCGCCCTTCTGCTCCCCAGTTTGAGGATCGTGGTAGACCGAGTCGTAGCGGTGGGAGAGGTAGCCCGCCCCGGTATCGTGACTGCTGAAGGTGTGAATCGTGACCACCACGCCATGGATGTGACGATGCACCATGGACACTTCATTGTCGCGAACATGGTACTTGTCGCCCTCGGCCTTACCACCCATGAGGATTTCTACCCCGCCATCGGCCAGGGTTTCGCCATAGCGGAAGGTGTTGGCCCCGTGGCTGTCTGCAAAGCTGCGACGGATGCGGTGAATGGCCACCTCAAACAACTGGCCGTGGATGGCTTTTTGGGCGGCGTCATCGTCTACCCCGGTCACCTCTGGCTTCAGGTCAGCGCTAACCTTGGCCTTGCCCGTGTAGATTGTGCCGTTGTCGGTGTAGGTCACATCGGCAGTGTAGCCTGGAAAGTCTCGATCCCAGGTGTAGCGGTTTTCGTAGGCGGCGCGAAATAAATCCTGGGCCGCGATCTGGGTTCCAACCATGAATTCTCTCCGATTAAGGTTTTGGGTTGTCTAAATAGGAATTTTTCCCATTTAGACAACCCTGTTTTCTTAGCATAGCGAGATTTGGCCCATCCTGCTGGCCTTGGAGAGATCCAAAATCTCCGTTTCACAGGTCGGGCCAAGGGGGATGGGCTAACGAGTCTACCCAGGACCGCTAAGCCGAGCCTAGCGGGAGGAATAGGTGAGCGAACGCCAGGCAAACTTGGGCAGGGCCAGCATTCGCCGCCAGCGCCAGGGTTCTTGGTAGAGGCGATAGAGCCATTCCAGATGGTTTTTGCCCATCCATTCGGGGGCGCGGGTTTTTACGCCAGCCCAAATGTCAAAGCTGCCGCCCACGCCAATCCACACGCTGTTGGGGCAGAGATGGCGATGGTCGCGGATCCACATTTCCTGACGGGGGACACCAAGGCCAACCAGAATGACACTCGGTTGCAGGGTTGCCAGTCGTTGCAAGAAGGTGGGCTGTTCCTCTGGGCTAAGGAAGCCGTGCTGGGTGCCCACAATTTGAATGCCAGGGGCCTGTCGTCGCCAATATAACGCGGCATGGTCAGTAATGCCGGGGGCACCACCATAGAAAAAGGCCGTTTCCTGGGGTTCTAGGCGCTGCAACACCTGGGCCGCCAGTTCAATGCCTGGAGTACGTTCAATGCGCTTGCCCTTCATCCGAAAATACAGCACAACGCCAGCACCGTCGGGGATGACCAAATCAGCCTCCAAAATGACGTGGCGTAGAGCTAGGTTGCGATCCGCCTGCATCGCCATTTCCGCGTTGAGGGTCACCACATGGGCACCCACCCCGGCCCGATACTGGGTTAGCAGCCAATTCCCATAGTCTGCCCCCACGTGAACCGGTAACCCCATCACCTTCAGAGTTTTTAACGCATCCGACCGATTTGCCAACACCATGGCTATTCTCCTCAAGCTGCCAATGTGATTGCCGCAGACGTTCCCCTAGAAGCGCCGGGGGCACCCTGGGCACAATGTCGCTTAACCATAGAGACCATACCCCGGAACCGACCTGATTTGTTGCATTTCTCAACCATTTTCCGAGATTTTCATTCTAGGCGTGGAACCGCGCAGGTTAGTATGAACTCAACTGGACTCAACACTTGACCGGGAGAGGTTTTTAGGCCATGACAGCACCCCTTGACCCCATTACCCTACCCCTACCCGACGATGCCCAGCAGGAGGGTGAGTGGTTGCGATCGGTGTTGCTGCGGTGGCTGAACGCCGAATACTTGCCAGAACCAGCCAACGAAGCCATTGCCGAACGGGTGGCCCAAGTGTTTACCCGGCAACGTATGGAGGGGGAAGACGATCTAGGCTCCCTTGTAATGGCCATTTTGACGGAACTGCAATCCTTCGATTTTTCCCAGAGCTTCTATGGCGAGTTTACGGTGGCCAATGCGGTGGGCGACTTGATCTGTGATCGCCTTGGCATTGATCGTTGCTGTGGTCGCTCCAATACCCTAGACGCAAAGGAGGTGTGAGCAAACCTCACACCCCCTAAGCTTGGATCCTGAATTGAGCTATTAACGTGCCTAGGCTCTACTGCATTAAGGCAGCCGATGGCTCATAAACCTTTGAGTCCCATAAACCCTGAATGGGCGACAAGTGCCCTGGAGCCTAAAGAAAACTCAAGCTGATAAAACGGACATTCAAATTGTATGCCGCAGCTTGGGCTAGGCTTAGATTTAGCCGTGGCCAGTCTAGATGAGACAGGGCCCCTTCAAAGCTTAGAACGTTTCAACCTTGTCTGAATGTTCTAGACTCGGTGACGACAGCCATAACTCGTAACCTAAGCTTTTGCCGACCAACTTACTGGCAAAACTCTGAGCCAAAGCAAGCTACCAGCTAGACTTCACCACGCCGGGTAGCAACCCCTGGTGGGCCATTTCCCGCAGCTTGTTGCGGCAGAGGCCAAAATCGCGGTAGTACCCACGGGGACGCCCGGTCATCCAGCAGCGGTTGTGCAAGCGGGTGGGGGCGCTGTTGCGGGGCAGTTGTTGAATTTTACGGTGAATTTCAACCCGCTCCTGCTGAGACTCGGCGTTGTTAAATTCTTCAAGCAGGGCTTCCCGCTTTTTGGCGTACTTGTCCACCAGTTTTTCCCGCTTATGCTCGCGGGCGATCATGCTTTTCTTCGCCATGGGGTTTCTTAGCCGTAGAACCTTAGAGTACAGATACAGTCTTCTATCTTAGTGGATAAATGAGGGTTGTGTAAACTCTCCGGTCAAATCCCCCATGGCCATGGGGCAAGCGGCTGGGGGCTGTTCCATGGCCATGGGGTTAACCATTGTCCACCTGCGGCGTGGGCTGGGAAAGACCTAGAATCTCGTCCTCTTCAGGAAGCGAAACAGCACTGGAGCGGAGGGCGGGGAGGGTAATGACAAGGCGATACCCTGCTCCATCACTGCCCTGAAGACGCAGGTGGCCCCCGTGGTGATGGGCGAGGTGGTGGCAGAGGAGCAGGCCAAGCCAATGCTTGGAGAGGGCGACGGGGGTAAGCCCGTTGCTGAGCAAGCCCTGGGTTTGGAGGGCGATCTCTAGGTTATGGGAGCCATCCCCACAATCTAGGGACTGGCACAGGCTAACCATGCTGTTGGGCAGCCCTTCCCCTAACCACGGGTTGGAAACCCAAAGGGCAAGGGCTAGAGATTGGCCTTTGCGAGAGCTGTGAATGCGCAGAATGCTGTTTTCGCTGGCCATGTGCATGAGGCTGAATACCCCGTGGTAAAAGATTTGCTTGACCGTATGCTGATCTAAGATCCAGAGTCCCTGGTTGGGTTCTACCGTGAAATCTAGGGTTTGGGAGAGGGTTTCGGCTAGGGGAGCTAGGGTGTCGAGCACCTGATGTCCTAGGCGGTTGATATCGACAGGGGCGGCAATAAGATCGCTCGATTCCGGGCTGATCAGGCCCAAATCCAGCATTTCATCTACCTGGTTCATGAGGGTCTGGCTGCTGTTGCGCACAATGTCCACATACTCCCGCTGTTTTTCGGTGAGGGGGCCATAGATTTCTCGGCTGAGCATACTGGTCATGCCGAGCACAGCGGTAAGGGGGTTGCGCATGTCCTGAATCAGTTGGCCAATCAGATGCAGCCGCACGGCATCCACAGCCGCCTGTTGAGGCTGTCCGGCTAGACCTGGAGAGGATTGGGCAACCGTAGCGCGCTGGCGTTCGTATTCGCCCATGCCCCAGCGGGCCGCCATGGCTAGGAAGGTAACATCCTGGGAGCTAAATTCGCGGGGCTGGCGATCCATCACGGCGAGTACCCCAATGCACTGGTGCTGGCTGGTGAACAGGGGCACAGCACAGTAGGCGGTTAGGCCATAGGTCGCCATCATCGACGTGGTGCTCAGATCGGGGCATTGGGTGACGTCGGTCACGGCCCAGGGCTGCTGACTATCTAGAACGTAGCCACTGAGACTATCAACGAGGGGCAGTTGCCGTTCCTTCGCCAGGGGGTTACCTAACCCCAGGCTAGACAAACCATAGGTGGCCCTGAACGCCTCAGTGTCATCTAGAACCACGCTGATCCAGCCCACGAACATCCCAAAATGCTCCCGTACCAGCTGAATGGCCTCCTCAAAGGTGGGAATGCTGTGGTGTTCATCGAGGCCGAGGGCCACAATGGCCTCTAATCGGGCCTGGGAGCGGTTAGCCTGGGAAAGGGGGAGGGGCACGTCGGAGGACCAGTTTTGGGCGGCAAGGTGGGAATGGGAAGGCCCACGGGCAGAAGGAATAAGATAACTCATGGCCACGGATGGAGATGGTTAGGGAAGACCCTCTTATCGTTCCCGAAGTAAGACTAATACGAACATTTTATCCGCCAGGAATGTAAACTTTTATACTGATTTTATCCATGACTCCCGATATCTCCCTAGGGGCGAGTCCCCCCGATCAGACGCTGTTCGAGCTGGCTAAATAGGTTGGTTGCCCCGACTTCTAGGGCATAATACTCAGACAGAATCGGCTCCACAGCCTCGGTCTCGTGCTCTACGTAGTCGTAGAATTGGGTAAAGATCCGCTCCACCTCTTCGTAGATAAGATCTAGCTTTTCGTTGAGGCGGGCGGCAATGGCAGTCTGAAAGCGATGTTTTTCGCTATCCAGGGCTTGCTCGAACTTGGCGATGATGCGGCGACGCTGCCACAGAATGCCAATGGCCAGCACCACCGCCCCCACCCCAGCAAAGGCCAGCCCAATGGCGCTGAGGATAGCCTCTGCCACCGCAAACTCGATGGCGTAGAGAATTGCCCCGGAGACCGCCATCACCGCCCCACCGACGATTTCGTTGGCCATGTCCCCGGCCTGCGCGGTGAGCATCTCCCCAAGCCCTTGGTCGGTCAGCAGTTTGGCGACCTTAGCACGCACGCTCTCGATCACTTCCTGCCGCCGCTCCAGCACCGTGAGGGAAATGTGGCTACTCTGAATTTGGTGGGATTTCACGGCATCGAGATCCTGGTTCAGCCCCTCAAAAAGTTGTCGAATACCGTCTACAAAGTGCTGTGCTCCCTCTTGGGACACTTCCTCTAAGGATTCCCTCAGGGTCTGGCTACAGTGGGCTTGGAAATCGTCCACCCAGGCCTGCATGGAGGCCGTTTCGTCGAACAGCCCTACAAAGGAGCGGCGCATCACCATGCCCACGGACAAGCTTTTGCGGAATTCGGTCTTGATTTGGGCCGACATGACCTCGTAGCGAGCGGCGAGGCGATCTGCCAGGGTGTTGACCTCGTAGCGGGATCGGGCCTTGCCTGCGTCGATCTTGGTGCGGATAGCCTGGGCCGTCACTTGGTCGGTGGCCAACTGTTGGCGCAGCCCCTCCACATCTCCCCGCAGCCGATCAAGAATTTGCTGGGTGGTTTGGCTGACGGAACGGAGCTTGATGATGTAGCTCTCCCCGGAGGCTACCATGGCCTGAATATATTGCCGCACGGGCTCAAAGCCGCTGTTTTCCCGGTCGCCCTCCTCCTCTAGGGTGGCGGCGGTGGGAAAGATAATCGGCGCAGAGATTTGCTTTTGGTGGGCATATTCCCGCACCCGTTCGATGTTGGTTTGCAGGTCGGCGGGGCGCAATAAATCCGCCTGTTGCAGGATAAACACCACCTTTTTACGCCACTCGGCGCTGACAAAATCCAGAAAATCCCAGGCACTTTTTTGGTAAGGATTTTTAGCAAACAGCACAAAAAACGTGAGATCGCTGTTGGGGATATAGCGTTCGGTGATGATCTGGTGTTCCTCAATCACCGTGTTGGTGCCGGGGGTATCCACAATGGAAATGTCTTGCAGGATGGGGATGGGCCGCCCCACCTTACGCAGCTTCGGCTCCACCTGTTCGGTGTAGTCCGTTTCAGTGTAGACAATCTGCTGGATCGTGTCGGTGCAGGGCTCAATGTCGGTGGCGCACACCTCCGCCCCCAGTAGCGCGTTCACAAAGCTGCTCTTGCCGGCCTTCACCTCCCCCACCACCACAAACAGAAAGGGCTCGTTGATGTTGTGGCGTAGGCGCTGAGTCGTCCCTTGCAGATCGGGGTTGTTGATGCGGGTAGCCAAGGTCTCCACCTGGCCTAGGAGATGATCCAGATCATCTCGGTAGGCCGTTAGGGTGGCATTGATTAGGGTACTGGTCACAGGCGATACCTCCCAAAGGTGGCGGGACTAGCCCTGGAACCGGATCAGGACACACCCCTCGTTCAGTCTCAGATTATCTCACCCGACCCATCGCCCCAAGGGAGGAAACCCAGCCCAACCGAGGTGAAATCACCCCTGGGGTGTTGGTGGTGAGGCATCGGGCACAGGGGGGCCGTGATCCGAGGCAATCAGAGTCTGGATATGGTCAACCAGGTGCTTGAGGCGCACGGGCTTGCTCATGTAGGAGGTGGCCCCAGCGGCCAAGCAGCGATCCTGATCACCGGGCATGGTCAGCGAGGTCAAGGCGACCACCGGCACCGCTGCCAAGTGGGGGGTACGGCGAATATGGTTGATTGCCTCTAGGCCATCCATCCCCGGCATCTGAATATCCATCAAAATCAGATCGGGTGTGAGGTGCTGGAGGTGGTTGAGGGCTTCCTCGCCGTTGCGGGCGATTTCAACCCGGTAGCCCTTCGCCTGTAGATAGCTGACCATGGTGCTAATGTTGGCTTCATTGTCTTCGGTCAGCAAAATCAGCGGGGCTGGGGCAACCACCGTCGTCAGGGAGGCTGACTCAGGGGTGAAGTCCTGGGTTGTGCCAGGGGAAGCGGTTATCCCCCCGGTGTAGGGAAGATCGACGATAAAGCAGCTCCCCACCCCTAAATGACTGGTGAGGCTAACCTGCCCCC
>CAZWNR010000101.1:0-10214 GCA_964635665.1 uncultured bacterium
CCCTCACCGTCGATGTGGCCATCGTGGGCGGCGGTATTGTGGGGCTAACCCTAGCGGCGGCACTGCGGCCCTCTGGGTTACGGGTAGCGGTCATTGAGGCCCAGACCCCAGAAGGGGCGGTCTCTCGGCAGCGGGCCTATGCCTTTTCACCCACCTCGGCAGACATCATGAAGGGCCTAGGACTATGGCCGCAGGTGGGGCCTAGGATTTGCCACTTTCGGCAGGTGCGTCTGTCCGATGGCGATCATCCCGAAGTAGTGCGGTTCTCGCCCCAGGATTTGGGAGCCGATGCGGTCTTCTACGGGGCCGAGCATTCGGTGTTGATGGAGGCACTGCAAGGGGCGGTACAGGCAGCAACAAATATCCACTATCTCAGTGAGTCCACCCTAGCGGTATCCGAACGCCACGGAGATCGTGTCATCGGCACCCTGACCACCCCAGACGGAACCCGCACTCTGGATGCGGCCCTAGTCGTCGCTGCCGATGGCAAACAGTCGCCCCTGCGGCGGCAGGCCAATATTGATGCCTTTGGCTGGCAGTACTGGCAGTCCTGCATCACCACGGTTTTGGAACCAGAGGGCGACCACCAATACACCGCCTACGAACGGTTTTGGCCCAGCGGCCCCTTCGCCATACTGCCCTTGCCCGGTGGCCGCTGCCAGGTGGTGTGGACCTCGCCCCATGAAGAAGCCCAGGCCATCCTCAATCTGCCTGAAGCAGAATTTATGGCCGAGTTAGAACAGCGTTACGGCTCCCAAATGGGCAAGCTGAAGCGACTGACTCCGCCCGCTCTGTTCCCGGTGCAGTTGATGCAGTGTGACCGCTACATCCAGCCCCGGCTGGCCCTGGTGGGGGATGCCGCCCACAGTTGCCACCCCGTCGGTGGTCAAGGGTTGAACATGGGCCTGCGCGATGCCGCCGCCCTGGCCGAAGTTCTCGCAGCGGCCTATCAACGAGGGGAAGACCTCGGTTCCGTCAACGTGTTGCGTCGCTACGAACGCTGGCGACGGTGGGAAAATTGGGTCATCCTCAGCTTTACCGATACCCTCACTCGCAGTTTCTCAAACCAAATTGCCCCCATCGTGGCCCTGCGCCGCGCGGGGTTGTGGATGTTGAGCCGTGTCTCCCCGCTGCGCCACCTGGCCCTGCGATTGATGACCGGACGCCTAGGCCGCGTGCCCAAACTGGCTTTGGAAGGTCGGCAGATTAGGGACTAGGGATTGGGGATTACTAGAAAAAGCCTGTACAACATCACCACGGCGTAGGGAGCATAGCTCCAAGAGCAGGATTAGGCTAGGCTGAGTCAGCGGCGGGCGCTGAGGCTAATTTCTAAGCTGCGGTCTAGAATATCTAGCCCCTGGTGCATTTCAGCGGGGGTAATGATCAGCGGCGGGGCCAAGATCAAGATATTTCCCATGGAAACCTTGAGACTGAGTCCCTGGGCTAGGGCTTGATACAAGACCGCATCAGCGAGATCATAGGCCGGTTCTCGGGTAGCCGGATCGACGACCAGTTCCACCCCCAAGAGGCAGCCACGCCCCCGCACATCGCCAATGGCAGGGTATTTCGCCATCATCTGTCGGAGTCTGGCGAGGGCCAGATCGCCAACGACCTGGGCATTGTGGGCCAGGTTCTCATCCTGAAGAATCTGTAGGGTGGTGAGGGCGGCGCGGGTGGTGACGGGGTTCTTTTCATGGGTGTAGTGACCGTAGGCATAGTCGCCACAAACATCCAGGTCAGGATGGCAAAGCATGGCCGCAATGGGCAGCACCCCGCCACCTAGGGCCTTGCCCAAGACCAAAATATCGGGCACCACCTGGTCGTGTTCACAGGCAAATAGCCGCCCCGTACGGCCCAGCCCGGTGGGAATTTCATCAAAAATGAGCAGCGTCCCGTGGTGGTGACAGGCCGCTTTAACCTGCTGCCAAAAGCCAGGGGGAGCAGGAACTGGATTGGTGGCCCGCATCGGTTCAGCCACTAGGGCGCAGATGTCGCCTTCCTTTTCGAGCACGTAGCGAATTTGGTTAAGGCACAGGTCGGCACTGTTGGCTGTCACACCCCAGGCATTGCGGTAGTCCCCAAAGGGAGGCACATGTTCGCTACCGGGCAGCAGAGGACCAATGGGACCGCTGCGAAACATCGCCTCGCCGCCAATGCTGCGCGCCCCAAACCCGGCACCATGGTAAGCATCCCAAAACGAGAGGGTCTTAAACCGTCCGGTGGCGGCACGGGCATAGGCCAAGGCCATTTCAATGGCGTCGGATCCCCCCGTGGCAAACAGCACCTTGCTGAGCGCCCCTGGGGCGAGGGCAGCTAGGGTTTCCGCCAGTTCCACCGCTGGCTCGCAGGTGTAGCGCCGGGGCACGAAGGACAGGCTTTGAAGTTGAGCCTGAAGAGCGGCAATCAGCCGGGGATGACCGTAGCCCAAATTGTGGGCGCTGTTGCCGTGAAAATCCATGAAACGACGGCCCTGCATATCCTCCAGCCAGATTCCCAGCGCCGAACGTAGGGCCGAAAGACACGGAGTAGAGGCGGATTGGTGTAAAAACACCGCAGCGTCACGGTGCAGCCAAGACCGTAGATCTGCATTCTGGTGAGAGCGATTCCAATGCTGTCGCCGAGGGGAAGCATTTAGGTCACTTTCTGCCGCTGCGGGGGGAACATGGGTCATTAAAGCACTGACTCGCTAACGTCGGACATGGTCTGGGGCAATATAAGGTCCAGGGCAATCTAGCAGGTCAGCGGAATCTGGCGTGTCGGTCGGTAGCCTCCTCAGTAGAATGCTAGGTGCCGCCGTAACGCATCAACGCCTTGGTCTGCAAAGGTTACTGCGCCAACCCATCCAAGGGGGCATTACCTTGAATCCGTCCCACCACCCTAGGGTGCCTTAGGCTGTCGTCAGACATCAAAGCATTAGCCTACCTAGGTTACGCGGTGCGCCCCGTCCCACGATAGGTTTGCAAACCCGTTTTATTGTTGAAGCAAAAACAATATTTAATGATGGCGGCATGATTTTTCAACCCATCAGAGCCAAACTTAAAGAAAGTTCTTATCCAAACAAAAACCTTGCTGTATCTACATTGCTTCTATCAGGATAATCTAGACTAAATCTCTCCATAACCTTCCAGGAATTTCCATAAGCATTTCTTTACCCAAACGACGACTCTTTCCCCTAGGATTGCGGTGGAATTTTTTGGCTAAGGTTGAGCGATGGTCGGCGATTTAGTGAGTCCTATTCTGCGCTTTTTATCGAAACGACGATGGCAGCGCTTTATCTCCATGGCCGCAGCCTCCTGCACCATGGTCTGGATGGTGGCATCCTGTGCAGTCTCCCAGGAAGATCTAGCATCCTCGGCGACAGGTACTACAGGAACATCTAGCGATCCTAGTATTACGGTCTATACCGCCCTAGAGGATGATCAAATCAGCGGATACCTAGAGTCTTTTCAAACTCAGTATCCCGACATTAACGTCAATATCGTGCGGGATTCAACGGGTATTATTACGGCCAAGCTATTGGCCGAAGCCGATAATCCCCAGGCCGATGTGGTGTGGGGAACGGCGGCATCCAGCCTCCTCGTGGCCGAAGAGAAAGGTCTGCTCGAGCCCTATGCTCCTGTTGGTCTAGAGGCGGTCAACCCTAAGTTTCGTGATGATGCTAACCCACCTCGATGGGTCGGCATTGACGTTTGGATGTCAGCTTTTTGTGTCAACACCGTCGAATCTGAAAAGCTTGGACTGCCTATTCCTAAGGGCTGGGCCGACTTAGTCAATCCGGTGTATAAGGGGCACATTGTGATGTCTAATCCGGCCTCTTCGGGGACGGGATTTCTATCCGTCTCGACCATCCTGCAAAATTCTCCGACCGAAGACGAGGGTTGGGCTTATTTAGATAAGCTCCATGAAAATATTGCCCAATACATGCACTCGGGTTCTCGTCCCTGCAAGGCCGCTGGGGCTGGGGAATATCCTATCGGTATTTCCTTTGGCTACCGAGCCGTGAAGCAGAAAAATGATGGTGAACCTTTGGAAGCCGTCTTCCCAGTGGAGGGGTCGGGCTGGGATGTGGAGGCCAATGCCCTGATTAAAAAGCCTGAAATTAAGGAGGCCGCCAAGACCTTCTTAGACTGGGCGATTTCCCCTGAAGTCTCCGCAAAGTATGCCGAGAATTTTGCCATTACCGCAGTCAAAACTGACGTTCCTCCACCCGCCGGTTTTCCTGAAGATCCGGTGGCGCAGCTAGCGGACAATGACCTACGCTGGGCTGCGGCAAACCGTGAGCGCATCCTGGCGGAATGGACGAAGCGCTACGACGCGAAATCTGAACCGAAGAGCTAGGGTGCTCCCCTATCCCTCACCTGACCTCGGCCCTGCGGAAGCCACCCCCTGAGCAGGTGGGCTGCCTATCGGGGAAAGTCCGTGGACTTTCCCCAAACGTTTTCTTCATCTTTCCTTGCTCCTTAGATGTAGTGGGCTGGCACCATGACCTATTCAGACCCTTCCGCTTCTCAGTCCTTAGAGGATCCGTCCCTAGATCAGGACGTCGCAGCCCAGCCTAGCCACGCTCCTGGGGGCGCCGCCGAAGCAGCGGCTCGTACCATTCGGCAACCCTACCTACAAATTGAGAACGTCCACAAGCGCTTTGGCAGTTTTGTGGCCCTCAAGGATATTTTCTTAAATGTGTATCCCGGTGAGTTTGTCTGCCTTTTGGGGCCAAGCGGCTGCGGCAAAACCACGCTGCTGCGCATTATTGCCGGCCTAGAACAACAAACCCAGGGGCGGGTGATTCAGGGGGGGCAAGATGTCTCGCACCTGCCCCCCTCCAAGCGCGACTTTGGCATTGTGTTCCAGTCCTATGCCCTCTTTCCCAACCTAACCGCCCACCAAAACGTTGCCTACGGTCTACAGAACAAAAAGCTCCCAAAGGCCGACATTGATACCCGCGTGGGTGAACTCCTCGACATGGTGGGGCTAGGGGGCATGGGCCAGAAGTATCCCTCCCAAATGTCTGGGGGTCAGCAGCAGCGGGTTGCCCTCGCCCGTGCCCTCGCCCTCTCCCCCGGTTTGTTACTGCTGGATGAACCCCTTTCGGCCCTGGATGCCCAAGTGCGGGTCAAACTGCGGGCCGAGATTGCCAATCTTCAGCGGCGGCTGGGGATTACCACCGTCATGGTGACCCACGACCAAGCCGAAGCCCTAGCCATGGCCGACCGCATTGTCGTGATGGACAAGGGGTATATTGCCCAGGTCGGCACCCCCCACAGCGTGTATCAAAGCCCCGGCAGCCCCTTTGTCGCCAATTTTATTGGGGTGATGAACTTTTTAGACGGCATGGTCGAAGCCAAGGACACCGTGCGCTGCGGCAACCTTGTGCTGCACGCCCCTAGCAACACCGTTCCCGTGGGGCAAAGGATTTCCATTGCCATTCGTCCTGAAGATATTCGAGTCATGGATAGTGCGGCCACCCCAGATTCCAACGTTGCCGAAGCCGAGGTGCTGGGCACCGAGTTTCTGGGGTCTGGCTATCGGCTAGAACTGAGTGTTTCTGGAAACGCCCGTCAGCCCATGACCCTAGATATTTCCTCCCACCGGGCTCGCGCCATGGCCATTGAGACCCTAGAATCCCTGGCGATTCAACTGCCCCCAGAGATGATCCGTGTTTTCCCCAGAGAAGCCTCCTAGATTCACGCCCCCTCAATGTACCACCAACCCTTCCCCACGGCCCAAGTCCTATGACCACTACCACCCGTCGTCCCATTGCGGCCCCCCGCGCCAAAGCCTTCGACCTCGAAGCCTGGGTGATGCGCAGTCTCCTGGGCCTGGGTGCCCTGTGGCTGGTGGTGGGCGTCGTGCTGCCCCTGTTCCCCATGGTGGGCCGCAGTTTTCAGAACACCAATGGGGAATGGGTGGGCTGGGCCAACTATGTGCAATACCTCACCACCCCGTCATTGGTGCAGTCGTTTTTGAATAGTGTGGGCGTGGCGATCACCACTACCCTCTTCTCTGTGGGCTTGGGGTTTATCTATGCCTACGGCCTTACCCGCACCGCCATGAAGGGCAAGACCTTCTTTCGTACCCTAGGGCTGCTGTCGCTTTATATTCCTCCCCTGGCCAACGCCATTGGTCTGATTTATCTGTTTGGCAATCAGGGGCTAGTCACCACCGGATTTTTTGGGCTATGGCCAGGGATTAACATCAATCTCTATGGCTTTAATGGCATTGTGCTGGGGGAGTTTCTCTACTGCTTTCCCCAGGCCGTAATTCTGTTAGTCACCGCCCTAAATTTAACCGATGCCCGTCTGTACGAGGCCGCAGAGGTACTGGGAGCCTCGACTGCCAAGACCTTTTTTACGGTGACTTTACCTAGCGTAAAATACGGGTTAATTAGCGCCTTATTTGTGTGCTTTATTCTCGCCTTTACCGATTTCGGAGTACCGAAGGTAGTCGGCGGCAACTTTAACGTACTGGCCACCGATATTTACAAGCAGGTGATTGGCCAGCAGAACTTTTCCATGGGGGCGACCATCAGTGTGTTCTTGCTGGTGCCCTCGGTGCTGGCCTTTGGACTAGATCGCATCGTGCAGCGGCGTCAAAATGCCCTGATTAGCGCTAAATCCGTCCCCCTACAGCCCAAGCCTAATCCGATTTTAGACTGGGCTATGTTTGGCTTCTGTACTTTGATTGTCGCCTTTATTTTTACGGTGTTTGGCACCATTATTCTGGCTTCTTTAGTCAAAGTTTGGCCCTACGACTTTTCCCTGAGTCTAAAGAACTACGACTTTAGTAGCGTGGGCGGTGGTGGCTATGGGGCCTACTGGAACAGCCTGCGTATGTCCTTCTATACGGCAATTTTTGGCACGGCTATCGTATTTACCGGAGCCTACCTGGTGGAAAAGGGGCGGGGGCTGAACTGGTTGCGTTCCCTCACCTACCTGTTGTCTACCATTCCCCTAGCCTTGCCCGGTCTGGTACTGGGTTTGGCCTACGTCTTCTTCTTCAACAACCCCATCTGGCGCATCCCTTTCACCGGGTTAGCCATCTACAATCCCTTCCACGGGCTCTACGGCACTATGGCGCTGTTGGTAATAGCCAACATCATCCACTTCTACACCGTTTGTTTTCTGACGGGCACCACCGCCCTCAAGCAAATTGACGCAGAATTTGAGTCGGTTTCGGCCTCCATGGCCGTCCCTTTCTACAAAACCTTCTGGCGGGTCACGGTACCGCTGTCGCTACCCGCCATTTTAGAGATTGGCATATACTTTTTTGTCAATGCCATGGTCACCATTTCGGCCATTATCTTTTTATATCCAGCCAACCTGCCCCTAGCCGCCGTTGCCATTGTCAATATGGACGATGCTGGGGACATTGCCGCCGCCGCCGCCATGTCTACCCTGATTGTGTTAACTAGCCTGGGAGTACGGGTAATTTACTCCTGGCTCACCAAGGGTCTTCGCCAGCGATCAGAGGCATGGCTCAAGCGCTAGTTCAAGTTTTTTGACGAAGGACTGCGCCCGTTGGCTTCCTTTTTCTACTTCCCTGAGGTTCCCTATGGCTAACATTAAGCTCATCGTCTTTGATATGGCAGGCACCACCGTAAAAGACGACAATGAAGTACTACACTGTTTCTTTAAAGCGGCCAAACACACGGGACTGATAGCTGACGCAGATCGGGTCAATGCCATGATGGGACTCCCCAAAAAGGTGGTGTTCCAAACCCTGTGGGCCGACCAAATTGGAGCCGCGAGCGAAGACTACTTTGCCAATGTCGAAGCCTCCTACGATTGCTTTCGCACCGTCCTAGAAACCCACTACCGCACCCAACCCGTAGCGCCCACGGAGGGTTGCCTAGCCCTCTTTGACTGGCTGAGATCCCGTTCTATCGCCATTGCCCTCACCACCGGGTTCTATCGGGAAGTAACCCAGATTATCCTCAACCGCCTGGGCTGGGATGTGGGGCTAGATCCCACCTCCTACGTGGGATCAGCGCAATCCACGATTCAAATTTCCGTCACCCCCTCTGAAATCTATGGCAACGAGGGCCGTCCGGCTCCTTTTATGATCCAAAAGGCGATGTACCGCCTGGGCGTTGATGACCCTAAAACGGTGGTCGCCATTGGGGATACCCCCTCCGATCTGGCGTCGGCCCGCCACGCGGGTTGCCTCTACGCCTGTGGCGTGACCAATGGCACGCACACCCAGGCCCAGTTAGCCCAGCATTCTAACGATGGGCTCTTTGACTCCATGGCGCATTTTCAGCGCCAGTTAGACCAATGGCTCAGCTAGGGCTTGACCATTTCGTTCATAGGAATCTTTGCCGATGACAACCATGTCTCTGGCCCACTCCACCGAAGTTGCCATTGTGGGTGCGGGCATTGTGGGTTTAGCCCATGCTCTGGCAGCGGCTCGTCGAGGCCATCGGGTGACAGTGTTCGAGCGCAGTGAACGGGCCGTGGGAGCGTCGATTCGCAACTTTGGCATGGTGTGGCCCATTGGCCAGCCGCCAGGGCCACTGCGAGATCGGGCCATGCAATCCCGCCAGATTTGGCTCGACATGGCGACCAAGGGCGGCTTCTTTTACGACCCCGTCGGCTCCCTGCATTTGGCTTACCACCCCGACGAACTGGCTGTGATTGAGGAATTCGTCGCCCTAGCCAAACCCGCAGGCTATGCCGTACAGATCCTCACCGCCGAGGAGGTCGCCGCCAAGAGCCCCGCTGCCGTTACCCCTGGGCTACTGGGTGCCCTGTGGAGTGAAACCGAGGTGATTGTGGATGCACGGGAGGCGATCACGGCCCTACCCCAGGTGTTGCAAACGGCCTTTAACGTTGAGTTTCGGTTTGGGGCCACCGTCACCGCCATTGACCCGCCCTATCTAACCGTAAACGGCAAAACCTGGGCTGCCGACCAAGTCTTTGTCTGTTCTGGAGCAGATTTTGAAACGCTATACCCCGATATTTACCAACGTAGCGGCATCACCAAATCTAAACTGCAAATGATGCGCACTAGCCCCCAACCCCGGGGCTATCGAATTGGGCCAGCCCTCTGTGGCGGACTCACCCTAACTCACTATGCGGCCTTTGCCGATTGTCCCTCTCTACCGACCCTGAAGCAGCGCATCCAGGCCGAGTTACCCTTCGCGGTAGACTGGCACATCCATGTCATGATGTCCCAAAATGGGCTAGGGGAGCTGATCTTGGGCGATTCCCATGAATATGCCCTCACCTTTGACCCCTTTGATCGCGCCGACATTAACCAGTTTGTCCTGAATTATCTCAAGGGATTTGCCCAGGTACCCTGTCTAGACATCGCCGCCACCTGGCACGGCATCTACGCCAAACTGCCGGGTAAGACCGAGTTCGTGGCCCACCCAGCCCCTGGGGTCAGCATTGTCAACGGCCTCAGCGGGGCCGGCATGACCCTCTCCTTTGGTCTAGCCGAGGAAATTGTCTCCACCGTACTAAACAGCTAAGTCGGTCGGCGGAATCCTATATCGCTCGATCACCGACATCAGCCGCAATGCCCCACCCAAGAGTCGGAGATCGCCAAACAGGATTGGTGATCAGGCCAGTGGCTTGATTGCAACCTACTCCGAAAAGCCAGGGTCCTACGGTTCAGCATCGGGCGGCAAGCCCAAGGCCAAGACCGCATTTTGCCCGCCAAAGCCAAAGCTCATGCAGAGAACCGTTTCCAGCCTGGCGGCGCGACTGTGACTGACTACGTGGGGATAAATGGGATCGCCCGCAAGGCCCACATTAGGCGGCAATTGCTGATGTCGCAGCGCCAATAAACCCAGGACAGAGCCGATAGCCCCCGATGCCCCCAAGGTGTGGCCCGTGGCTCCCTTGGTAGAACTGATCGGCGGTAGGTGGGGGAGGCATTGCTGGATCAAGGCCGCTTCGTGGGCATCGTTGAGAATAGTTCCGGTGCCGTGGGCGTGAACGTAGTGGATGTCTTCAGCCCTAAGGCCACTGCGGCGAAGGCACTGTTCTAGGGCCAACCGACTGCCCCGCTGGTCGGGGTCTGGAGCTGTAAGGTGGTGGGCATCGGCGCTGAGTCCGGCCCCTAAAATACAGCCATAGGGCTTGATCTGGGGACGCTGGGCCAGGGATGAGGGCGATTCCAGCACTAAAATAGCGGCTCCAGCCCCCAGAGCCAAGCCTTCCCGCTGGGGAGAGAACGGGTAGCAGCCCGTTGAGGCCAAGGCTCCAAGG
>CAZWNR010000102.1:0-10199 GCA_964635665.1 uncultured bacterium
ATTCGCGACCTCCCCTCCCCCCTGGAGGGGTGCCGCATCGCTCAGCTTTCCGATTTTCACTACGATGGTCAGCGGCTGGCCATGCCCCTCCTCCAGGACGCCATCGCCCAGGTGAATGCTCTCCAGCCCGACCTCATTGCCCTCACCGGCGACTACATCACCCACAGCCCCGCCCCCATGGCTCATCTTGCGGATCAGCTGCGGCAACTGCGCAGTCGGTGTGGAGTGGTGGCGGTGCTGGGCAACCACGACAACCATCGTTCTGGCAATCGAGCCGTCGTGCTGCGCGAACTTCAGCGGGTTGGCATCCAAGCCCTGTGGAACCAGGTGGTCTATCCCCTGGGGCCAGATTTCCCGGTGGTGGGGCTGGCGGAACTGTGGTCGCGAGACTTTGCCCCGGACAAGCTTCTCCCCTCCATCCCCCCAGAAACACCGCGTTTGGTGCTGTCCCACAACCCCGATAGCGCTGTAAAGCTCGCGCCTTGGCGGGTGGATCTTCAGCTTTCTGGCCACACCCACGGTGGGCAAATTGTGGTGCCGGGGCTGGGCATTGTACCCGCTTGGACGGATCGCTTCCAGCGAGGACTGGCGACCCTATTGCCCCTGCCTGCCCTCAAACGAAAGAGCGCCCATACCTTGCAGCATTGGGAATGGGCTTCAGGCCTCCATGCGGTGCCCCAAAACCAGGCTGGCCCTAGTTGGCTTTACGTTAACCGGGGGCTGGGCACCTATGCCCCAGGGCGATGGCGCTGCCCGCCAGAGGTCACCCTAATTATCTTGGTTAAAGCACCATCCCAGGAGGGCGGCTAGCCCAAGCCCCAATCCTGCTTGGCTCCGCCGATGCCTCAGGGCTGCATTGTGGCTCCTTTAATTGCTGCTAATCCAAAGACCTCGAACGCCTAGGCGAGGCCACCGTTGCTTTTTGTAGTTGATTTTTGTAACGGGGGTGGCCCAGGTATCGTCCCTTAGGTCGCCCTTGGGCATCCTAAACACAATTCGAGACCCTTTTCCCTCCCGATGTACTGTGAGGCTGCTTTGTCATGAATTTTCCCCCCACCCCCGACCAAGACGACATTCGCAAGGATGCGCTACTGGCCTTGACCAGTGAGTTTGTGCGCCAGGGGCATCCTATTCAGTACGCCAAGCACATGGCCACGGCCACCATTTTTCAGGCCGACCTTGACCTGCGCAATGCTCAATTTAGTCGGCTGCTGGCCTGGTTGAAAGACAACCATAGCGACGTTTATCCCCAGGCGTTGGACATTGTAGAAGGTGTGCGCCAGGAATTTGAACGGCGTCTGACCGGGGATTTTTAAGATCCATTGCCTCCAGCCGTATCACAATCGACTGCACCATCTCCCCGGTTGACTGACACAAGATTCTGCACCGGGCTCAGCAACCCGCGCCCCTACACCATTTGGATCATGTAGAAGTCCAATGTACGGGCCAATATAGGGGCAAATATGGGGGGCAAATATGGGGAGCAGGAGACCTACCCTTTGACGGATCTAGGTTCTGGTGAGTGGAGTCAGTCAACGAGAACTGCTGTGGTGCGGTCTTGGGTTTACGGGGTTGCGCGGAGATGGTTGCAATATTTCTTAATTCATAAATGTTACGTAAACTACTTTTGCATTTTTGAAAACGATAGAGTCGATACAGTTTAATATTTGGCCAGGGTAAAGCAGCGCTTCATTCTGTATCATTGAATGCCTAAATAGGGTTGTTGAGTAGTGAGTAGAAACCCTTTTTGGTGGCCATGCAATTTACCCAAAAGCTAGGCTAAATGTAGGTTTAGCCTGAGTGCAGAAATAAAGATTTGCCGAGGCTTAATATCAGGTTGAGTGAAAAAAAAGACCTGTGCCCCCATCTTCAAAAAAACTTCTAGCCCTTGCTATAGCTAGGATGCTGGGCTTCGAGTACAGCTTTAATCATTCAATCATCCCTAGCGGGCCGTTGTTGCAAGTCCGTGATAACCCCGTTGCTATAACTCTTTCAACGCCAAGCACCCAGCGTTACTCAAGCGCTGAAGTGAGCCTCTCTTAACGGCGGGCAACGTCCACGCTGGCTCGTTAAGCCTTTTTTCTACGACGCCTTGCCCAGTCCTGAGGAGCCTTCCAGATCTTGAGGTCAACGGCGATTCCTCTTATCCCACCCACCCCAGGACATCGTCTTTGACTGCAACGAAGTGGTGCCGTGGTTGATGGGGTCTGTTCCCCTGATTTGGGAACCCCCCATCGGCCATTGGCGAAACAGCTAGGGTTCTAGCCTTCCATTGACTTCCTTTGGTGGGCCGTGCCCGCCCTACGACGATCTACCCCTCTCCCCTTATTCATCCTTCCGCTATCGCACCCACCCCTACCTCCCCAAACCCATGACGCCACTGCCAGCCTCTGCCCTGACCTCCGCGCCCTCCGCGACGCCCGATCTGGACATTACCCTGACGAAGACGAAAACTGTGGTTAAACCTGCGGGCGGTTGCGCTAGCACCTCTGGATGCAGCACGACGGAAGCCGCCGATGGCCTCAGCGAGAGCATGAGAGCCCGGATTGACAAGCACCCCTGCTACAGCGAAGCGGCCCACCACCACTATGCCAGGATGCACGTTGCGGTGGCTCCAGCCTGCAATATTCAGTGCAACTACTGCAACCGCAAGTATGACTGCGCCAACGAGAGCCGTCCTGGGGTGGTGAGCGAGCTGCTGACCCCGGAGGAAGCCGCCCACAAGGTACTTGTGGTGGCGGGCAAAATTCCCCAGATGACGGTGTTAGGCATTGCTGGCCCTGGCGACCCCCTGGCCAACCCCGAAAAAACCTTCCGCACCTTTGAGCTCATTGCCGAGCACGCCCCCGACATCAAGCTCTGCCTCTCCACCAATGGCCTGATGCTGCCGGATTATGTGGATCGAATTAAAGCCCTGAATGTGGATCACGTCACCATCACGATTAATATGGTGGACCCCACCATTGGCGAAAAGATTTACCCCTGGGTGCACTATCGCCGCAAGCGCTATCGGGGCATTGAAGGGGTTCGCATCCTCCACGAACGGCAGATGGAAGGGTTGCAGGCCCTGAAGGAAGCGGACATTCTTTGCAAAGTGAACTCGGTGCTGATTCCCGGCATCAACGACGAGCACATGCCGGAGGTCAACGCCGCCATTCGGGAACGGGGAGCCTTTTTGCACAACATCATGCCCCTGATTTCTGCCCCAGAGCACGGCACCTACTTTGGCCTCAATGGGCAGCGCGGCCCCAAACCGAAGGAACTGAAAGCGGTACAGGACAACTGTGCTGGCAACCTGAAGCTGATGCGCCACTGCCGCCAGTGTCGGGCCGATGCGGTGGGCCTGCTAGGGGAAGACCGCAGCCAGGAGTTCACCAAGCAGAAGTTCATGGAAATGCCCGTGGACTATAGCCTGGAAACCCGCCAGGCCGTTCACCTCAGTATTGAGCAAGAGCGGGCCGCCGTGGCCGCCAAGCGCGAATCTGCCGCCCGTGTTCCTGGCATGCTGTCGGAGGATTCCCCCAAGGTGCTCGTGGCTGTGGCCACCAAGGGCGGCGGCATTGTAAATCAACACTTTGGTCACGCCAAGGAATTCATGATTTACGAAGTGGATGCCGCCGAAGCCAAGTTTGTGAGCCACCGCAAAGTGGCGGACTACTGCCAGGGTGGCTACGGCGAAGAGGCCATGCTGCAAGGCATCATCGACACCATTTCCGACTGCAAAGCCGTCCTCGCCGCCAAAATTGGCCCCTGCCCCAGCAAGCAACTGCACCAAGCGGGCCTAGTGGTGATGGAAGACTACGACGTGATCGAAACCGTTGCCCGTCGCTTCTACGACCAGCATGTGCTGAAGCGATAGACCCCGTACGGGCGCACCGCTGTGCGCCCCAACCTAGCCCACTCCCTGACTTCCCACTCCCGACTCTCCACTTTCCCTACCCGCCATGGTTATTTATCTCGACAACAACGCAACCACCCGCACCGACCCCGATGTGTTGGCGGCGATGCTGCCCTACCTAAGCGAGCTGTACGGCAATCCCTCATCCATGCACAGCTTTGGTGGCCAAGTGGGGGCGGTAATTGAAGAAGCCCGATCCCAGGTCGCCCAATTGCTAGGGGCCGAGCCGACGGAGATTTTGTTCAATAGCTGCGGCAGCGAAGGCAACAATACCGCCATCCATGCCGCCCTAGCTGCCCAGCCCGACAAGCGCCACATCGTCACCACAGCGGTGGAACACCCGGCCATCCTCGAAGTGTGCAAGCACCTGGAGAAAAAGGGCTATACCGTCACCTATCTCTCGGTGAACGAGCGCGGCGAACTGGATTTAGCAGAACTAGAAGCGGCTATGACCGGCGGCACCGCCCTGGTGACCACGATGGTGGCCAACAACGAAACCGGAGTGATTTTCCCGGTCGAAAAAATCGGTGAAATCGCCAAAGCCTACGGGGCCACCTTCCATGTAGATGCTGTTCAGGCGGTGGGCAAACTCCCCATCAATCTGGCCACCAGCACCATCGACCTGCTCACCCTGTCGGGCCACAAGCTCCACGCCCCCAAGGGCATCGGTGTCCTGTATGTGCGGAAAGGCTTCCGCTTCCGGCCCTTTCTCCTGGGCGGACACCAAGAGCGTGGTCGGCGGGCGGGCACCCACAACGTCCCCGGCATTGTCGCCCTAGGTAAAGCGGCAGAACTGGCCCAGCTCAGCCTAGCCCACACCCAACGCGAGGCCGAACTACGGGACATGCTGGAATACGGCATTCTGGCCACCATTCCCGACACCGTGGTCAACGGCGGCGGTGCGGCACGACTGCCCAACACCACCAACATCGGCTTCAAATACATCGAAGGGGAAGCCATCCTGTTCATGCTCAACAAGTACGGCATCTGCGCCTCCTCCGGTTCCGCCTGCACCTCCGGCAGCCTCGACCCCTCCCACGTTCTCACCGCCATGGGCCTGCCCTACACCATCCTGCACGGCTCCATTCGGTTCAGCCTCTCCCGCTATACCACCGAAGCCGAAGTTCGCGCCGTTCTTAACGTCATGCCCGACATCGTAGACCGCCTGCGGGCCATGTCGCCCTTCAACAACGACCAAGCCGACTGGTTGCAAGAGCGAACCCTAGCCACCGTGAGCTAGCCCTGCCCAAACATCCCCCGTACGGGCGCACCGCCGTGCGCCCCAGCCCCAGATCGAGACCTCTCATTCCCTCACCCCCTGAAACTGCCATGTGGGACTACTCTGAAAAAGTACTCGAACTCTTCTATAACCCAATCAACCAGGGCACCATTGAAGACCCAACGGAGCCAGATGTGGCGGTGGTGTTTGGGGAGGTGGGCAGCATTGCCTGTGGCGATGCCCTGCGGTTGCACCTGAAGATTCAGCCGTCCACAGACAGCATTTTAGATGCCCGATTTCAGACCTTTGGATGCACTAGCGCCATTGCGTCCTCCTCAGCATTGACGGAAATCATTAAGGGCAAAACCCTGGACGAAGCCCTGAATATTACCAACCACGACATCGCTAATTTTCTGGGGGGGTTGCCCGAAGCCAAAATGCACTGTTCGGTGATGGGCCAAGAAGCCCTCGAAGCGGCGATTTATAAGTATCGCGGCATCGAACTTGAAGCCCACGATGATGATGAAGGTAGTCTTGTTTGTGCCTGCTACGGTATTACCGAAAAGAAAATTCGACGGGCCATTGCTGAAAATGATCTAAATACCGTTGAACAGGTCACCAACTATGTGAAAGCAGGCGGCGGCTGCGGGTCTTGCCTTGCCAATATTGAAGACCTAATTTTAGATGCCAAACAATCTGCTGAAACCGTTAAGGTCGCCGCAGAATTAGCGGTTGAGCAGAAGCAGCGCAGTCAGAATACAGCTAATCATTCGTCAGGTGTTCAAGATTCAGACGATCCAGAATTAATCACAATTCCTGCACTTACCAATTTACAGAAAATCATGATGATCCAAACCGTTTTGGATCAAGAAATTCGGCCCATCCTCCTAGCCGATGGCGGCGATTTACAACTGCACGATGTAGATGGTGATCGAGTTCTAGTTAAGTTACAGGGAGCCTGCGGTTCTTGTGCCAGCAGCACCGACACGTTGAAATATGCCATTGAAGCCAAGTTGAAGGATTTGGTATTGCCATCCCTTGTTGTTGAAGCGATTTAGCCGAGTTCAAAATTCAAGGTTCAGAATTAACAATTTTCTCTTTTCAATTTTGGATTTTGAATTATTCCTCTCCCCTCTCCCCTATGCACCCCCTATTTATTCCCCATGCCGGACGGGATCCTCCGGCCCGCTTCATCTTTACCCCAGGCCCTCGCCTGACTCCCGATCCGAGATAACGAGCGTTTCCTTCCAGATCTGAATTCAAAACCTAGGAGAAATCTCCCCATGCGACAGATTGCATTTTACGGAAAAGGCGGCATTGGTAAATCTACCACCTCCCAAAACACCCTAGCCGCCATGGCTGAAAAAGGACAACGCATCATGATTGTGGGCTGCGACCCCAAGGCAGATTCCACCCGTTTGATGCTGCATAGTAAGGCCCAAACTACGATTCTTCACCTAGCGGCTGAACGGGGTGCTGTGGAAGATTTGGAACTCGAAGAAGTGCTGCTAACCGGCTATCGTGGCGTTAAGTGTGTGGAATCCGGTGGCCCAGAACCTGGGGTAGGTTGTGCTGGTCGGGGTATTATTACCGCCATTAACTTCCTAGAAGAAGAAGGCGCTTATGAAGACCTCGATTTTGTTTCCTACGACGTACTAGGTGACGTAGTTTGCGGTGGTTTTGCAATGCCCATTCGGGAAGGCAAAGCCCAGGAAATCTACATCGTGGTATCCGGCGAAATGATGGCCATGTATGCGGCTAACAACATCGCCCGTGGCGTTCTGAAATATGCCCATTCCGGCGGTGTCCGTCTGGGTGGTCTAATCTGCAACAGCCGGAATACCGACAAAGAAGTTGAGCTGATCGAAGAACTTGCCCGCAGGCTCAACACCCAGATGATTCACTTTGTGCCCCGGGATAACGTCGTTCAACATGCTGAACTGCGCCGCATGACGGTGAATGAATATGCCCCCAACAGCAAGCAAGCTGGTGAATATGCTCAACTGGCCGACAAGATCATCAACAACAAAAACCTGACCATTCCTACGCCCATCTCCATGGACGAACTGGAAGAACTGTTGATTGAATTCGGCATTCTTGACAGCGATGAAAAGTACCAAGAAGCGCTAGCTGCTGATCAGGCGGTCGTCGCTGTTTAGGTTCCGCTGAGGCAGATCCCTTGCGGCAGATCCCAGGATTCTTCTGGGCTGAACCGGCAAATTTAGCCATGGGCCAAGAACCCTGGGATCTCTCCCCTTACCCATCTACTCACTCACCCGCTACCCATCCACCCTAACCGAGAGGGCATCATGACTACCGTAGAAGACAGAAAAGCACTCATTGGTGAGGTGCTAGAGGCCTACCCTGACAAAGCCAAGAAACTGCGGGCCAAGCACCTTAGTGTTCAAGACGCCGAAAAAACCGATTGCGGCGTGAAGTCCAACAAAAAGTCCGTCCCCGGTGTAATGACCACCCGTGGCTGCGCCTATGCTGGTGCTAAGGGGGTGGTATGGGGGCCGGTGAAGGATATGATTCACCTCAGCCATGGCCCGGTGGGTTGCGGTTATTATTCCTGGTCTGGTCGCCGTAATTACTACATCGGCACCACGGGGGTTGATACCTTCGGCACCATGCAATTTACCTCCGATTTCCAGGAGCGTGACATTGTTTTTGGGGGTGACAAAAAGCTCGACAAATTAATTGATGAAGTGGAGGAACTCTTCCCCCTCAGCCAAGGCACCACCATTGAATCGGAATGTCCGGTGGGCCTAATTGGGGATGACATTGAAGCCGTAGCCCGCAAAAAGGCGAAGGAATACGGCAAGCCAGTGATTCCGGTGCGCTGCGAAGGCTTCCGGGGGGTATCGCAATCCCTAGGCCACCACATTGCCAACGACACCGTGCGCGACTGGGTGCTGCCCAAGGCTGACGAATACCGCAAACTGCCCGAAGGCTACGAACCCGGCCCCTACGATGTCAATATCATCGGCGACTACAACATCGGTGGAGATGCCTGGCCCAGCCGCCTACTGCTCGAAGAAATTGGCCTCCGGGTGATCTGCCAATTCTCTGGGGATGGCACCTTCAACGAAGTGGTGATGACCCCATTGGCCAAGATGAATCTGATCCACTGCTATCGGTCGATGAACTACATCTGCCGATTTATGGAAGAAAAGTATGGCATTGGCTGGATGGAGTATAACTTCTTTGGCCCCACCCAAATTGCTAAATCTCTTCGCAAAATTGCCGCCCAATTTGATGAAACCATCCAAGCAAAAGCCGAGCAGGTGATTGCCAAATACCAGGGACGGATGGATGCGATTGTTGAGAAATATCGCCCCCGGTTAGAAGGCAAAAAAGTGATGATGATGGTCGGCGGTTTGCGCCCTCGCCACGTTGTTCCCGCCTTTACTGACCTGGGCATGGATGTGATCGGCACGGGCTATGAATTTGGCCACGGTGATGACTACAAACGCACCGCCGAATATGTCAATGAAGGCACGGTAATCTACGACGACATCAGCGGCTATGAGTTTGAAGAATTTGCCAAAGAGCTCAAGCCCGATCTGATCGCCGCTGGCATTAAAGAGAAGTACGTCTTCCAGAAGATGGCCCTGCCTTTCCGTCAGATGCACTCCTGGGATTACTCCGGCCCTTACCACGGCTACGACGGCTTTGAAGTCTTTGCCCGTGACATGGATTTGGCCATTAACAACCCCACCTGGAGCCTGATCAAAGCACCCTGGCAAGCCGCTCAGGTATAGGCGGACTTAAGTCGTACGGGCGCACAGCAGTGCGCCCCAACGCGCCCCGACGCTAACCCCCCCATCCACTCCTAATCCCTCCCCCAAGGAGAGCATCATGACTGACAATCTTGACAACACCATCCCCACCCCCTCTTGTGGTGGCGAAGCCCTCGGCCCCGTGAAGGATCACTTTGAGCTATTTCACACCGATACCTACCAAGACCTATTCGAGTACAAGCGCCAGTTTGAAGGAGCCCATAGCTACGAGAAGGTGGCTGAAGTGGCTGAATGGACAAAAGGCTGGGACTACCGGGAAAAGAACTTTGCCCGTGAAGCCCTGACCATTAACCCCGCTAAAGCCTGCCAACCCTTGGGTGCCCTGTTTGTGGCCGCCGGGTTTGAAGGTACCTTGCCCTATAGCCACGGTTCCCAGGGTTGTGTGGCCTACTTCCGCAGCCACCTTACCCGCAACTATAAGGAGCCATTCCAGGCGGTTTCCTCTTCGATGACCGAGGATGCGGCGGTATTCGGAGGCCTCAGCAACCTCAAGGCGGGCCTAGAAAACTCCTACACCCTCTACAAACCCAAAATGATTGCCCTCTGCACCACCTGCATGGCCGAGGTGATTGGGGATGACATTGGCGCTTACATTACCACCGCCAAGAATGAGGGCCATATTCCCGAAGATCTGCCGGTACCGGCGGCCCACACTCCCAGTTTTGTGGGTTCCCACATCACCGGTTACGACAACATGCTGAAGAGCATTCTCAAGACCCTGACGAAGGATGAAAAGGCCGAAACCACCAACGGCAAATTCAACTTCAACCTGGGCTTTGACCCCTACATCGGCAACATTCGCGAACTGAAGCGGATTTTGGGTCTCTTCGGTATTGACTACACCATTCTGTCGGATAACTCCGATGCCTTTGATTCTCCCAACACGGGCGAATTTAAAATGTACAACGGCCTCACCACCCTGGCCGACACCGCCGACAGCATCAATGCCGAAGGCACCTTTTTCTTCCAGCAGTACACCACCCCCAAAACCCAGGAATACATCGCTAAGGAATGGGGTCAGAAGACCTACAATTTCCGGCCCTTTGGCATTAAGGCCACCGACGAATTTTTGATGGCCCTGTCCGCCGTTACCGGCAAGCCCATTCCCCTAGAACTTCAGCAGGAACGGGGCCGCGCCGTAGATGCCCTGACCGATTCTCAATCTTGGATTCACGGCAAAAAGATTGCCCTCTACGGCGACCCTGACCATGTGTTGGGATTAATCCAATTCCTGTTGGAAATGGGGGCAGAGCCAACCCACGTTGCTGTTGGTCACAAC
>CAZWNR010000103.1:0-10199 GCA_964635665.1 uncultured bacterium
CACAATGGCCCCGCCCACCGCCGCCACCGTGCGGGTGCCAAACCGAGCCATGTAAAACCCGGTGATCGGCATCATGATGGCGTTGCAGACCAGCACCAGGGTAAAGGGCATTAGGCTGGCGGTGGCGCTAATTCCCATTTCTAGCTCCAGCGGGCGGCGAAACACGCTCCAGGAGTAAACGGTGCCAAGGCAGAGCAGCACCGTAATGCCGAGGGGAATCAGCAGCCAGCGGCCCTGGCGGGCGGGCAGACCAAACACCGTAGGCGATGCGGCAGGGTAGGTAATATCCATGGGAAGCTGAAGCTAGCAATGATGAAGGGCGCAGACTGGTCATTAGGGAGTGCAGTCCTGGGTGGCCCCATCGACAGGTTCAAAGGGGGAGGGCCTGAAATTCCTAAGGGCCGATTCTATTGTGCCCAGACAACTCAGAATAAATACCTACGATGGCGTGGATGGACGGCCCCGGTGTGAGGAAACCGTGACGATTCAGCCGAGGGTCGGGAGGTTGTGGGCTGCGGGTGTTAGTCAGCTAGGAGGCGCATATCGTGTTCTACCATTTCGGCAATGATGTCGCTGAGGGGCTTGGTGGGCTGCCAGCCTAGGGTTTGGCGGATTTTGCTGGCATCGCCACAGAGGGGCACCTCCTCCGCCGGACGGTAGAAGCGGGGATCGACTTCCACATAGTCTCGATAGTTCAGCCCCAGGTGGCTGAAGGCGATATCCACAAACTGCTCCACGGAGTGGTTCACGCCCGTGGCTAGCACATAGTCGTCGGGGGTGGCATGTTGCAGCATTTGCCAGATGGCCTGGACGTACTCCGGCGCATAGCCCCAGTCCCGCAGGGCATCAAGGTTGCCCAAGTAGAGCTTATCGGCAAAGCCCATTTTGATGCGAGCGGCCTGGGCGGTAATTTTGCGGGTAACAAACTTAAAGTCTCGGCGGGGCGATTCGTGGTTGTACAAAATGCCCGTGCAGGCAAAGAGGCCGTACTGGCTGCGGTAGTTACGCACAAGGTGGTAGCTGGCCAGCTTGGAAATGCCGTAGATCGATCGAGGGTTGAAGGGGGTGTTTTCAGTCTGGGGGGCGGCGTCCACGGTGCCAAACATCTCGCTCGACCCAGCAAAGAAAAACCGACAGTGGGGTACCGCCTCCTTAAGGGAGGCCAGCAGGGCGTGGGTACCGTTGAAGTTGGTGGTGAGGATGGAGTTTTCATCCTCAAAGGAATAGCTGACAAAGCTGGAGGCCGCCAGGTGATAGCATTCCTCCGGCTGCACCTTGGTAATCACCTTGTAGAGGGAAAGCTCATTGTCGAGGGCCGCCGCATGGAAGGTGATGTGATCCTTCACGGCATTCAGGTTCGACAACTTGCGGGAGGAATCCTCTAGGGCATCGCGCCGCACCAGCCCATGCACCTCATAACCCTTGGCCAGCAGCAGCTCGGCCAAGTAAGAGCCATCCTGCCCAGAAATGCCCGTAATCAGTGCCCGCTTCATCCCTAACCACTCCCAAACTGGCGCGGCCTTAGCTTACCATTGCCAGCCCTGGTTATTCAGCGGGGGCCTAGGGAATCAGGTCGAATCTGGATCAGGTCGAACTCGGTCATGGGTCAGAATGGCGGGGTTATTATAATGAATCTACCCAGCGTGGTGGAGGGCCGCGATGCTCGACCTTAAGCTTACCCAACTGCCCACCAGCGACGAACTTCCCTGCTCCGACGAAACCCCGTTGGACAACGAAGACCAGAATTGGCTGCCCAACCTGCTGCTGTTTGTGCTGGAATACCTCTGGAAAGAACGCCAGGACTGGTTTTTCGCGGTCGATATGGGGATTTACCACACCACAGGCGGTAATCCCCGCGTGCCCGTGGTCCCCGATGGCTTCCTCAGTCTAGGGGTAGAGCGGCGCAAGGGCGGACGGTCGCGCAGCAGCTATGTGACCTGGGAAGAAAACGGCATTCCCCCCATCCTGGCGCTGGAAGTGGTCTCCCAGACCCCTGGGGGCGAGTACGACTCCAAAATGGACATCTACGCTGGCTTAGGGGTGCTGTACTACGTGATTTACAACCCCAACTTTTGGCGACGGGACAAACACCTACCCTTCGAGGTCTACAAGCTGGTTGGCAAAGACTATCACTTGCAAATCGGTGAACCCTTCTGGATGCCAGAAATTGGGTTAGGTCTGGGCCGCTGCACGTTACCCACCGACCCCATCGACCGGGAAGCCCTGGGCTGGTTTGACCAACAGGGCCAACGTTACCCCACCCCCGCAGAACAGGCCGAGCAATCGTATCAGCGGGCCAATCAAGAACGTCAGCGGGCTGAGCAAGCACAACAACAGGCCGAGCAAGCGCAGCAGCGGGCCGAACGTCTGGCGGCGAAACTTCGAGAACTCGGTCTTGATCCTGATGATCTGTAGGCCATTGGCGAAGGCTGGTGGACTGACAAACCTGGCCAGAACCTAGATCCGTTAACGGGTCAGGAGCCTTGACCCCTACATGATCAAAAATCCGGCCTATCATGGGTCTCCGGTGTCGTTTTTGGAACGCCCAGACCATGATGATTTGGCCTAGGAGGGGCAATCCCTTGAACAACCGTAGAGGCAATGGCGGCTGGCGATGGTGGCTGGTGATGCTGCTGAGCGCCCTGCTGACGATCAGCCTAGGGTCGGCGGCGGCCCAGGCCCAATTTCCCAACCCGCTGGGGGCTGGGGGGGGGAATGCCCCACCCCTGGGAGTGCAGCGCATCGGCGTGCTAGAGGTGACCACCGTTACCCTAGACGGCAACAGCCTGTTTGAAATTGCCTCCCCAGTGGTCTTTAACCGCAACGAGCCCGGAGATGCTGTGCCCGTGGAAGTGCGGGCACGGCAGATTGAAACCCAGCTCAACCAGGTGGTGAGCCAAGCCTTGCAGTACCTCAACCTCAACCTCGAGACGGATGTCTCAGAAGCAGAAATCCGTGACCTGATCCAGGTCAGCATCGAGGAAAGAAATAAGCTGCCTGTCCTCTTTGCCACCGTGGGCAACTTGCCAGAGCCGAGGGGGCTGCTGACGGTTCTAGACAGCGATGCCCAGTACCACGGCACCACCAAGCTGGATTTGGCCGATACCTGGCAACCCAAGCTGCAAAATGCCCTGGAGGAGGGGCTGGTCAGCCGTCTCCCCGGTGCGTTGCAACAGCGGTTGCGGCGGACGGCGTTAATTCTGTTGGCGGGGCTGCTGATCACCCTCTCCCTGGCGGGTACCTGGCAGGTGTTGGGTTGGCGAAAACGATTCCTAGAGCAGCAAAAAGCAAACCAGGCCAGTGGTCTTGCTTCGCCAGTTCCCCAGGGTGCGGATCAATCCTCCTTTTCCGGGACGTGGCCCTATCCGATTTCCCTAGATCAACGGCTGCAACTGGTGGCCTTTTTGCGATGGCTGCTGTTTTGGGGCATTGCCTTTGTGGTAGTCGCCACCCTGGCCAGCGTGCTTTACCAGTTTCCCCAAACCCGACGCTATGCCTCTGGGCTGTTTTCCACCCCGGTGCTGCTGTTGATCACCTGGTTCGTGGCGGGGCTTGCCAATCGTCTAGCCAACATCGCCATTGATCGGATTGCCCAAGCCTGGGAGAAAAACGAGTTGGGTAGCCTGGAAAATATCCAGCAAAAGGCGATGCGTATCTCCACCATCACCCGCGCCGCCAAGGGCTTCAAAACGGCGGCGATCTACGCCCTGGCGCTGCTGTGGCTGTTGCAGGCGCTTCGGTTGGCCCCGGCCTCGCTGTTGGCGGTGGGGGCGGTGGCAGCCCTGGCGGTCTCCTTCGCGGCCCAGAACCTGGTGAAGGACT
Organism: uncultured bacterium; assembly: GCA_964635665.1. Taxonomy (GTDB): domain Bacteria; phylum Cyanobacteriota; class Cyanobacteriia; order Phormidesmidales; family Phormidesmidaceae; genus Nodosilinea. Next base: position 3,823 of record CAZWNR010000103.1, read on the forward strand.
TGGTCAACGGATTTCTCATTTTGTTGGAGGATCAGTACGCCATTGGCGACCTAGTTTCTACGGGGCCGGTGACCGGCATTGTGGAAAACCTCAACCTGAGAATTACCCAAATTCGCGGCGAAGATGGTCGTCTGGTTACCCTGCCCAACAGCCTGATTGCCCAAGTAGAAAACCTCAGTCGCACCTGGTCACGGGCCACCCTCACCATCGATGTGGCCTACGGCACCGATGTCGATCACGCCCTGACGGTGGTACGAGACACCGCCCAACGGATGGGTCAAGATCCCGTGTGGAGCTACGCCATTCTCGACCCCACCGAGATGCTAGGGGTAGAAGCCATGACCCACGCCGGACTCACCCTGCTGCTGTGGATTCGTACCCGTCCGCTGAAGCAGTTTTTGGTAGCCCGCGAGTTTCGTCGCCGCCTGCGCATCGCCTTTGAACAAGAGGGCATTGCCATTGGTATTCCCCAGCAGATGTTCAGTGGAGGACACCCCACTGACCCCCTCGGTGGCTCCCACGGCGACTCCCCGGACCCTGCGGCCTAAGAACCTATTCAGCAGACGAAACGTCTCCCCCATAGAGACGGGATGCCGGATCGGCTTAACCCGAACTCAGGAGCTAGGAGGGGCAGGGGCAACGCAAAAGCTAAGGGCCTAGGGGGGCTAGACTTTTGCCTTCGTGAGGCTGCGCAGACGTTGGACATCGGCCCAGGCGAGGCCCTTAAGAAAATAAATCAGGCTGGTGATGGCGGCCAGAAGCAGGTAAAAAATGCGAATGCCCCAGCCAGCTCCGTCAAAAATCATCGAAAATACGCCAGGTTCGATGCTGCTAAAGCGGGTGAGCTCAGAACGAAACCACTTTTGATCCTCGGTCATGCGCTGAAGTTCGGCCCCGGTGGCGGGCAGGATAGGCATACGGGTGGTAGTGCGATAGTAGCCCCAAAATCCGGTGCTGCCGCTTTCTCGTTCTAGGGCAATGTTGGCGGTGTCGATCACCTGCTGACGGGGCAGATCGGACTGGGCGGCAATTTGACCGAGCCACAGGTGGTAGCGCAGCCAGTAGCTACTAAAAAAGATCAGGGGAAAAATTACCACCAAGGCTAAGGCCTTGAGAATCCCCGGCGTTTTGGCCGGTAAATGACGGGAAGCCGCACCCATCCCAAAACCCAACAGGGCGAAGAGAAAAATGACGCTCAGTTCGGTAAGTTCCAAGCTTTTGATCCACCCCCCAGCGATGGGGATGGGGTGTAGAAAGATCTCTGTGGCCCAGGTGATTGTCAGCCGAGCCAGCAGCACCAAGGCCGTCACCACAATGACAGTGATGGCGTATCGGAGCATCGGGGATTTGAACAATCGAGCCATGGGTCTAGTTGCAAGGGTTGCTAGATGATACCTAAACTTTGGCGATGCCGCCTCCATAGCCCGCTAGGCCCCTAGGGTAGCCAATTGGTCGGGGGCAACCGCCCCTGCCTCAGTGACGATGGCGGTGACCAAATTCGCCGGGGTGACATCCGATGCAGGGTTGTAAAATTCGGCCCCGCTGGGAGAGGTCACCCGATCACCGATCTGGTAAATTTCGCTGGCGGGCCGTTGATCCACCGTCAGATCGGCACCCGTGGGGCAGGTGGCATCGAGGGCCGAGCGGGGGGCCGCCACCAGGAAAGGAATCTGGTGGGCCTGGGCCAAGACCGCCAAACTATAGGTGCCAATTTTGCTGATCACATCCCCATTGGCGGCGATGCGGTCGGCCCCCACCAGTACGGCCTGAATCAACCCTTTCTGCATACAGTGGGCGGCCATGCTGTCGGTAATCACGGTAACGGGAATGCCCTCCTGCACACATTCCCAGGCGGAGAGGCGAGACCCTTGCAGGGTGGGACGAGTTTCGGCGGCATAGACCCCAGCCAAACGGCCCTCCCGCCAAGCCGAACGCACAATGCCCAGGGAAGTGCCATAGCCCGAGGTGGCCAGGGCTCCGTGGTTGCAGTGGGTGAGCACCGTGAGTTTTTCGGGACTGGTGGGAAGCTGGGCCAATCCGTGGTCGCCGATGCGGTGGCAGATCTCGAAATCCTGGGCTTGCATGGCCTGGGCCTGGGCCAAAAGCTGTGCCCGCAAGGAGTTTATCGGGGCTTCGGGGTGGCAGGCCAACCCCAGCATTTGATCCACCGCCCACTGAAGGCTGGCCTTGTGGGGCCGGGTTTGCCGCAGTTGTTGACCCACAGCGTCTAAATGCCGCCGCAGCACCGCCGGATCCTCGGTGTTGATCTCGCGAGCCGCCAAATACAGCCCATAGGCCGCCGCCATACCCAGGGCCGATCCACCCTGCACAATGCCGCTCGACAATGCCCGCACCACATCTTCACAGCGGCGAATCGTCACAATGTTGTAGCGTTCTGGGAGTTGGCGCTGGTCAATCAACACCAAGTGGTCATCCTGCCACAGCACCGGGTAAACGTGGGTATCTTCAGAAATCACCATGGGGCCAAGGAGAAGGGGCTGGCGAAACAATGGCTTTCATTATTCCACGCCCCACTGGTTACGACACGGTGCAAAAGCTACCTAGCCAACCAACCATAACCAACACCCCACAAATCCTTTACACCGCCAGCCCCAGCCCCCCAGTCATCGCCCTTTGCAACACTGTGTTCTAGGAACCATCGCCATGGACTGAGACAACTATTATTAAAATAAGTAAACCTACCGTCGCTGGGACAATTCCAGCCCAACCGACGCCCCATTTCCCCAAAGATGACGTTTGGGGGATGTTTTTCATCGGCATTACCCGTTTTATCCCCTAAAGCTGCTGATTATGGCCTTTTCCTCCGTCACCCGTGCCCTCCAGCGTTCTCCCCTCACCACAGAACTGCTCGGCAAGCTCGATCAGCAGGGCAGTCTGCACCTCAACGGTGCGGCCCGGTTGCCCAAGGGGTTGGTGTCTTCGGCCCTGGCCCAAGCCCAGGAACGGCCCCTGCTGGTGATTACGGCCACCCTAGAAGAAGCCGGACGCTGGGCCACCCAACTAGAGGCCATGGGCTGGGATACGGTGCATTTCTACCCCACCTCAGAAGCCTCCCCCTACGACCCCTTTGATCAAGAGTCAGAGATGACCTGGGGGCAACTTCAAGTCTTGGCCGACCTGCTGGCGTTACGGGGAGACACCACGGCCAGACGGATTGCCATGGTGGCGACGGAACGCGCCCTCCAGCCCCACCTGCCCCCCGTTACGGCGCTGGAACCCTACTGTCTGCGGCTGCAACTGAACCAGGAGGTGAACTTCAAAGCCTTGGGGCAACAGCTCGCCAAGCTGGGCTACGAGCGCGTCACGGTGGTAGAAACCGAGGGCCAGTGGGCGCAGCGGGGCGACATTATTGATGTGTATCCCGTCGCCGCCGAATTGCCCGTGCGGCTAGAACTATTTGGCGACGAACTGGAGCGGATGCGGGAGTTTGACCCCGCCAGCCAGCGATCCCTCGATGCCATCGACCACCTGATTCTCACCCCCACCCAGTACGGCCCGGTGATTTTGGATTCTCTGCGAGAACAGGGCAACTTGGAAGGTCTATTTTCTGAAGCCGCCCTAGAAGGACTCAACGACGGCATCGTTCCCGAAGGCACCCGCCGCTGGCTGGGGCTGGCTTTTACGAATCCGGCTTCCTTGTTGGATTACTTACCTGAAACGACCTTACTTGCCATCGATGAAGTCGATCAGTGCCAAGCCCACGGGGATCGGTGGGTGGAGCATGTGGAGGAGCATTGGCAGGAGGGCGGGAGTCGGGAGTCGGGAGTTGGGGGTCGGGAGCTAGATTCACCCCTATCAGAAGGGGACGTTTCAGAAGGGGATGTTGCGGATTCGTCCCCCTCTCTCCCCATCCCCCCCTCTCCCCCTCTCCCCAAGATCCACCGTCCCTTCACCGACACCCTCAGCGATGCGGAAATTTTTCCTCGGCTCTATTTGTCGGAACTCACGGAGGTCAACCACGGCGGACTGAATTTGGCCAGTCGTCCGGTTCCGGCGATTCCCCACCAGTTTGGCAAGCTGGCGGAGACGATTCGGCAGGAGTGCGATCGCAAACATTCGGTGTGGCTGGTGTCGGCGCAGCCCTCGCGGTCGGTGGCGCTGTTGCAGGAGCACGATTGTCCGGCCCAGTTTATCCCCAACCCCAGGGACTACAACGCTATCGATAAGCTCCAGGGGCAGCGGGTGCCCGTGGCGGTGAAGTATTCCGGCCTCGCGGAACTAGAGGGCTTTGTGTTGCCCACCTTCCGCATTGCTATTGTCACTGACCGGGAATTTTTTGGGCAGCATACCCTGGCCACGGGCGGCTATGTGCGAAAGCGGCGACGGGCGGCCTCGAAACAGGTAGACCCCAACAAGATGAAGCCGGGGGATTTTGTGGTGCATCGCAGCCACGGCATCGGCAAGTTCCTCAAGCTGGAAAGCCTCACCCTCAACCACGAAACCCGCGATTACCTGGTAATTCAGTACGCCGATGGGCTGCTGCGGGTGGCGGCGGATTCCGTGGGTTCCCTCTCCCGCTATCGGGCGGCGACGGGGCAGGCTCCGGTGCTCAACAAAATGACCAGCACCGCCTGGGAGAAGACCAAGGGCAAGGCCAAAAAGGCCATCCAAAAGGTGGCGGTGGATCTGCTCCAGCTCTACGCCCAGCGGGCCAAGCAGGAGGGGTTTTCCTTTCCGGCGGATATGCCCTGGCAGCAGGAACTCGAAGATTCCTTCCCCTACCAGGCCACGCCGGATCAGCTTAAGGCGGTGCAGGACGTGAAGCGCGACATGGAGAGCGACCGCCCCATGGATCGCCTGGTCTGCGGCGATGTGGGCTTTGGCAAAACCGAGGTCGCCCTACGCGCCATCTTCAAGGCCGTCACCGCTGGCAAACAGGTAGCCCTGCTGGCTCCCACCACCATCCTCACCCAACAGCACTACCACACCCTGAAGGAACGCTTTGCCCCCTACCCGATCCAGGTGGGCCTGCTGAACCGTTTCCGCACCGCCACCGAGCGCAAAGAAATCCTGCAACGGCTGAAAACCGGGGAACTGGACATCGTCGTCGGCACCCACCAACTGCTGGGCAAAGGCATCGATTTCAAGAACCTGGGCCTGCTCGTTGTCGATGAGGAACAGCGGTTTGGGGTCAACCAAAAAGAACGGATCAAATCCCTCAAAACCCAGGTGGATGTGCTCACCCTCAGCGCCACCCCAATTCCGCGCACCCTCTACATGGCCCTCTCCGGCGTGCGGGAAATGAGCCTGATTACCACGCCGCCCCCCTCCCGCCGACCGATCAAAACCCACCTGTCTCCCCTCGACCCGGAAGCCATCCGCACCGCCATTCGCCAAGAGCTAGACCGGGGTGGCCAGGTGTTCTACGTGGTGCCCAGGGTGGAGGGCATCGAGGATGTGTCCGCCAAAATTCGGGAAATGGTGCCCGCCGCCCGTATTGCCGTTGCCCACGGCCAAATGGACGAAGGGGAACTGGAATCCACCATGCTCACCTTCAGCAACGGCGATGCCGAAATCCTGGTCTGCACCACCATCATCGAATCGGGCCTCGACATCCCCCGCGTCAACACCATCCTGGTAGAAGACGCCCACCGCTTCGGCCTGTCGCAGCTCTATCAGTTGCGGGGTCGGGTGGGACGGGCCGGAATCCAAGCCCACGCCTGGTTGTTCTACCCCAAAAAAGCCCTCTCCGACAAAGCCCGCCAGCGCCTCCGCGCCATCCAAGAGTTCACCCAGCTCGGCTCCGGCTACCAACTGGCCATGCGAGACATGGAAATTCGCGGCGTCGGCAACCTGCTCGGCGTCGAACAATCCGGCCAAATGGACGCCATCGGCTTTGACCTTTACATGGACATGCTGGAGGAAGCCATCGCCGAAATTCGCGGCCAAGACATCCCCCAAGTCGAAGACACCCAGGTCGATCTCAACGTCACCGCCTTCGTCCCCAACGACTACATCCCCGACCTCGAACAAAAGATGAGCGCCTACCGCAGCCTCGCCGCCGCCAACAGCAAGGTGGAACTGATGCAGATCGCCGCCGACCTCAGCGACCGCTACGGCCCCATTCCCCACGCCACCGAACAACTGGTGCGAATGCTGGAACTCAAACTCGTCGCCAAGGCCGCTGGCATCGCCCGCATCAAACCCGAAGGCAAACAACACGTCATCCTAGAAACCCCCATGGAAGGCCCCGCCTGGAAAAAACTCAGCGAGAAACTGCCCAGCCACCTCCAGTCTCGCTTCGTCTACGGCAGCGGCAAAATTGTTGTGCGCGGTTTGGGTGCCCTCAAACCCGAAAAGCAACTCGAAAGCCTCACCGAATGGCTGGGACTTTTGCAGGACGCGATACCAGAGCC